>JBHHYG010000532.1:0-2070 GCA_046757445.1 Acidobacteriota bacterium | reverse complement strand
TACGGCGTCTGGCTCTACCGCTGAGCCGGCATCGCGGCCCGCGAACCGGCCGCCGCGCGCCTTGTCCTCGCGGCCCTTGCGCCCGCTCGCTTCACTACCGTTGAGAAGTGGGGCTTAGCCGAGTGCAATCTACTGCGGCGTGCGCAGGTATTCGTCGAGGGCGATCAGCATCTGCGAGAAGGCCGAGGGAGAGCGCCTCATCTGGCCCTGGAAAGTATGCAGGATGTCGGTCGCGCGGCGCGCGTAGGCGTTTTCTCCGGTGATCGTCGCGAGTCGTAGCAAGGCGGTGGCCGCCACCCCGTTCCCCGAGGGAGTGGCCCCGTCATGACCACGTAGCATGCGGGCGATGAGTTGCTCATGATCCGAGCCGGTGAAAAAGAACGCGGCTTGGCCATCGTCCCAGAACAGTGCTATCAGCTGATCGGCCAGCCACCGGGCCTGGGCCAGCCAGTGTGGATCGCGGCTGGTCTCATGGAGCTCGACCAAGGCCCATAACATGTTGGCGTAGTCGTCGAGGTAAGCGAGCAGCTTGCCCTGGCCGTGGCGATAGGAGTGCAGCAGGCGCTCTTCGCGCACCATGGCGTCGAGGACGAAGCGGACGGCGCGTTCGGCCGACCGCAGGTAGCTGCTCTCGCCCAGCACCCGGTAGCCGCAAGCCATGGCCGCGATCATCAGGCCGTTCCAGTCGGTGAGGATCTTGTCGTCAAGGCCCGGACGAACCCGCTTGTCACGTGTCTCGAGCAAGGTGCGCCGGCAGCGTTGCAGTAACTCACCGAGCTGCGCGGCCTCGATGCCGAGCTCCTTCCGCAACTCGTCGGGGGCTTCGCGCATCGGCCGTTTCAGGTTGAGGATGTTGCGGCCTTCCCAGTTGCCATCGGTGGTGACGTCGTAGACGCGGCAGAAGGCCTCGGCGTCTTCTCCCAGCAGCCTTTCGATCTCGGCACGGCTCCAGACGTAGAATCTTCCCTCCTCGCCTTCGCTGTCGGCATCCAGCGTCGAATAGAAGCCGCCCTTCGCTCCCTGCATCTCGCGCATCGCCCAGTCGAGGATCGCTCCGGCCACCTGGCCGTAGGATTCGTTGTCCGTGGCCTGGTAGGCCTCCAGGTAGGCGCCGGCCAGGAGGGCGTTGTCATAGAGCATTTTTTCGAAGTGGGGCACCAGCCATCGCTCGTCGGTGGAGTAGCGGTGGAAGCCGCCGCCGATATGATCGTGGATGCCGCCGCAGGCCATGCGGTCGAGGGTCACCGTCGCCATCCGCAGGGCTTCTTGGTTGCCGTGCTGGCCGGCGTAGCGGAGCAGCAAAGAGATCAGGGTGCTGTGCGGAAACTTCGGTGCCGGCGAGAAACCACCGTAGCGGGCGTCGAATCGACCCCGCAGCTCCGCCACCGCGGAGACGATGAGCTCGGTGGTGAGGATCTCCAAGCTCCTCTCGGCGCCGGTCGTTCTTTGCAGGCGCTCGGTGATCTCTGTCCCTGTCGCCTCGACCCGACTACGCTGATTCTCGTACGAAGCCGAGATCACCCGAAGCAACGAGCGGAAGCCGGGCATTCCCATTCGATCGTCGGGGGGGAAATAGGTTCCCCCGTAGAAGGGTCTCAGATCGGGCGTCAGAAAGACGGTGAGCGGCCAGCCACCGTGGCCGCTGATCATCTGCACCGCCGTCATGTAGATGTCGTCGAGGTCGGGTCGCTCTTCGCGGTCGACCTTGATGCAGACGAAGTTTTCGTTCATCTGCCGGGCGATCGCCACGTCCTCGAACGACTCCCGCTCCATCACATGACACCAGTGACAGGCGGCGTAGCCGATGCTCAGCAGAATCGGCTTGTCTTCGCGCCGCGACCTCTCGAGCGCCTCATCTCCCCAGGGGTACCAGTCAACCGGGTTGTGGGCATGCTGGAGCAGATACGGGCTGGTCTCGCCGGCGAGACGGTTGGCGCGCGGGTCGCTCATCCGCCCATTCTAGCCCGCATATCTCAACGGCTCGCGGCTGCCCGGGCGCCAGGGCCGCGATGACGGCGTTGCGCTTGCCCCGAGGGCTCGACGTACTGCACGAGTACGCCTGCGCCCTCG
>JBHHYG010000531.1:0-2072 GCA_046757445.1 Acidobacteriota bacterium | reverse complement strand
CTAGCCTGCATATCTCAACGGCGGTCGTCGCGAGGGGGTGGAGAGGCGCGCGGCTGCAAGGCGCGCGCAGGATCGGGCGCGGAGGCGTACTCTTGCAGTACGTCGAGCACCCGAGCCAAGCGCAACGCCGCAGACGCGCGCCTGGCCGCCACCGTAGCAGACTGCCGTTGAGATATGCAGGCTAGGCGCGCGCCGGGGGGTGCTGGCGGTATCAACAGCCATCATCTAGGCTTTGGACACCATGTTGCCCGACGACCGGCGCCCGCGTTCCGCCGCCGAAAAACCGCAGCCGGAATCCGCGCTGGAGCAACTGTCGCTGTGGGATGAGGACGCTCTACGGGCGATGGCCGGGCCGCGGCAGGGATGGTCACAGCGTTACCGCAGCGAGACCGGCCCCGGGGGAGGCCGTGCGCCGGCTGTCACTTCCGGGGGGAAGGGCCTCGAGCCGCTCTACACCCCGGCTGATCTGCCGGGCTGGTCCTACCTCCAGCGCCTGGGCTTTCCCGGCGAGTACCCACTGACGCGAGGGGCCTACTCGAGCATGTACCGGGGCCGGCTCTGGACCATGCGCCAGTATGCCGGCTTCGCCACCGCCGAGCAGACCAACGAGCGCTTCCGCTACCTGCTAGAGAGAGGACAGACAGGGCTGTCGGTGGCCTTCGACCTGCCCACGCAGATCGGCTACGACTCCGACCATCCCATGGCCTGCGGCGAAGTCGGGCGAGTCGGGGTGGCCATCGACTCGGTTCACGATATGGAAGTTCTTTTCGCCGGCATCGACATCGGCTCGGTGACCACTTCGATGACCATCAACTCCACCGCGGCCACCCTGTTGACCCTCTATTGCGCCCTCGCCGAGCGGCGCGGTGTGCCTCTCGAGAAGCTCGGCGGTACGGTGCAAAACGACATTCTGAAGGAGTACATCGCCCGTGGCACCTACATCTATCCGCCCGGCGCCTCGCTGCGGCTGGTCACCGACACCTTTCGGCTCTGCGCCGAGCGGCTGCCGCGCTGGAACAGCATCAGCATCTCCGGCTACCACATCCGCGAGGCTGGCTCGACCGCGGCCCAGGAAATCGCCTTCACTCTCGGCAATGCCATTGCCTATACGGAGGCCGGACTGGCGGCCGGTTTGCAGGTCGACGAGTTCGCTCCCCGCCTGTCCTTCTTCTTCAACGCCCACAACCACCTGCTCGAGGAGGTATCGAAATTCCGCGCTGCCCGCCGCCTGTGGGCGCGCATCATGAAAGAACGCTTCTCGGCCACCGACCCCAGGGCCTTGAAAATGCGCTTCCACGCCCAGACAGCCGGCTCTACCCTCACCGCCCGGCAGCCGATCAACAACGTCGTACGGGTGGCGATACAAGCGCTGGCGGCTGTCCTGGGGGGCTGCCAGTCGTTGCACACCAACGGCATGGATGAAGCCCTGGCGCTGCCCACCAGCGAGTCGGCCCGCACCGCCCTGCGAACCCAGCAACTGCTCGCTTTCGAACACGGCGCTGGCGACGTCATCGACCCGCTGGGCGGCGCCTATGCGGTCGAGGCGCTGACCCGTGATCTCGAAGACGAAGCCTGGGCCATCCTCGAGTCCGTCGATCAGCTCGGCGGCATGGTCGCGGCCATCGACAGTGGCTACGTCCAACGTCAGATCGAAAAGTCCGCCTACGCCGACCAGATGGCGGTGGAGGCCGGCAACAGGGTTGTGGTGGGCGTCAATCGTTTCGCGGAGGACGACGAGGGCGTGGAGAAGATCACCTTGCTCGAGATCCCCGCCGGCCTGGAGGAGCGCAAGGCCCGCGAACTAGAGCGACTGCGCGAAGGGCGTGACGCCGATGCCGTCGGACGAGCGCTGGACGCGCTCGAGCGTGTTGCCCGCGGTGATGACAACCTCGCCGAGGCTATCTTCGAGGCCGTGCGGATGGAGGCGACGCTCGGCGAGGTAGCGGATCGCCTGCGCCAGGTCTTCGGTGAGTACAAGGACCCCACAGCGGCTGCCTAGCCCGCATTTCTCCACGGGTCGCGGCTGCGCGAGCGCCAGGGCCGCGATGACTGCGTTGCGCTTGGCTCGAGGG
>JBHHYG010000530.1:0-2096 GCA_046757445.1 Acidobacteriota bacterium | reverse complement strand
GAAGACCTCAGCGCCGACCTTGGCATGTACGAGGTGACCTCGCCTCCGGCGGCCTTCTTGCACGTGCGCGACGCCTTTGAAAAACACGGCATCAAGCGGCAGACGGAGGAGCTGGCGATGCTGCCCAGCTCCTACGTGAAGCTGGAGGCTCGTGACGCCGAACGCTGTCTGGCCCTGATGGAGGCGTTGGAAGATCACGACGACGTCCAGAATGTGTTCGCCAACGTTGATCTCGACACCGACGCTCCCGGACTCGGACGTGCCGCCGGGGTTGGCTAGAAGCCCGCATTTCTCATCGCGCTACGTCGCGAGGGCGCGGAGAGGCCCGCGCCGACAAGGCGCGCGCCGGGAGGGCTCCGCAGGCGTATTTGACAATACGTCGAGGAGACCGAGCAAGCACAACGCCGTCGCCGCGGGCCTGACCGCGCCCGCAGCAGGAGGGCGATGAGATATGCGGGCTACGCATCTGCAGCCATCTGCCCGAGAGCCTGCAAGGTGAGCGCCCCCCGGCCGGTGCGCATCCTGGGTGTCGATCCGGGCTCCAGGGCAACCGGCTACGCCATCCTCGACGCTGTCGCCGACGTCGCCGATGTCGTCGACCACGGCGTCCTCCGCCTGCCGTCGAAAGCCCCGCTCACCGAGCGGCTGAGAACGCTCCATGATCGAATCGTGCAGCTTGTGAGGCACCACGATCCCGACGAGGTGGTGCTCGAGGAGGCCTTTGCCGCCGCCAACGTGCGCTCGGCGCTGGTGTTGGGCCAGGTGCGCGGCGTGGTGGTGGTGGCGGTGGGCTCCGTGCGGCCGGTCTTCGAGTACAGTGCCCGGACGGTTAAGAAGGCGGTTGCCGGTTACGGACAGGCCGACAAGCAGCAGGTGGCGCAGATGGTCACCCGGCTGCTGCGGCTACCCGAGGTGCCGCCGCAAGACGCCGCCGACGCGCTGGCGCTGGCCATATGCCACATGCACTCCAGGACGCTGGCGGTGCGCCTCGGGGGTGTCGAGCGGTGATCGGAGCGCTGCGTGGAAAGCTCGAGAAGAAGACCACCGAGTACATCATCGTCGACGTCGGCGGCGTCGGCTACCAGGTGCAGGTACCCTTGTCGACCTACTACGCCCTCGGTGAGCCGGGCGAGGGAGTCAAGCTGCAGATCTACACGCATGTGCGCGACGATGCTCTGCAGCTCTACGGCTTCCTCGAGGAGACCGAGCAGCGACTTTTCGAGCGTTTGATCTCGGTGGCCGGCATCGGCCCCAAGCTTGCCGTGACGATACTGTCGGGTATGGAGGTCGACACCCTGGTTGCGGCACTGGCCGAGGAAGATATCGCTCGGCTGGCGACGATCCCGGGTGTCGGTCAGAAGACCGCCGAGCGTATGGCCTTGGAATTGAAAGACAAGGTCTTGGAGCTGGCGCCGGCGGCCGTCGCTGCCGGTCCCCGGGGCGTGCGGGAGGATGTGCTCTCGGCTCTCGTCAACCTGGGTTACCAGCGGCGGGTCGCCGAGAGGGCATTGGAGAAGGTCGAGGAGCCGTCGGAGCAGTTCGAGCAGCTGTTGCGACAGACCCTGCGGGTGCTGGCAGGCTCGGGGCCTGCTCACACCCCTCGCGACGTAGCGCCATGAGAGATGCGGGCTGGCAAGGTGCGGAAAACCCCTGCGCGAGACTCGCAAGGGTTTTTCCGCACCCTGCTAGAATGATGCCGCCAAGAAGATGCCGGAACGACTGGTAAGCCCCAAGCCCCTCGGCGACGAGTCGCGCTACGAGATCACGCTGCGGCCGCGATCTTTGGACGAGTACGTGGGCCAAAAGCGTGTGGTCGACAACCTCCGTGTCTTTATCACCGCGGCGCGTCAGCGGGGCGAGCCGCTCGACCATGTGCTGCTGTTCGGTCCCCCAGGCCTCGGCAAGACGACCCTGGCGAACATCATCGCCCACGAGATGGAGGGTGAGCTGCGGGGCACCTCGGGGCCGGTGATCGAGAAGGTGGGAGATCTCGCCGCCATCCTCACCAACGTCGAAGAGGGCGGGGTGTTGTTCATCGACGAGATCCACCGCCTGTCGGCGTCGGTGGAGGAGGTTCTCTACCCGGCGATGGAGGA
>JBHHYG010000529.1:0-2102 GCA_046757445.1 Acidobacteriota bacterium | reverse complement strand
TCGCCGGCTGGGTGCTGCGATCACCCGGCGGCATCCTGCCCGCGAGCCCGGCGCACCTGTCGGTCAACCTCCCCGGGCCGCTCGACAACAGCGGCATATCGCACGTGCCGCTGGCGATCTCGCCCGAGGGCCGCCGCCTGGTCTTCGTAATCCAGCGGGGCAGCAGCACGCAGCTGTACCTGCGGGAGATCGATGGCGAGGAGGCGACGGCGATTCCCGGCACGCAGGGGGGCCGCACGCCGTTCTTCTCGCCCGATGGCAACCAGATCGGCTACTTCTCCGGAAACTCGCTGATGCGCATATCGATCGAGTCTTCCGGCTTCGGCGTGCCGCTGCAGGTGGCTGCTACCGAGGGGTTGCAGTACGGCGCGAGCTGGGGTGAAGACAGCTGGATCTACTTTGTCACCAACAGCAAGCTGGCGCCGCTGCGGGTTCGCGAGAGCGGCGGTCCGGTCGAGGAGATCCGGGTTGCGGAGGGCAAGCGTGCCGCCGACCGGTATGGGTCGGTACGGGTGCTCCCCGGTGGAGGAGCGTTGCTGGTGTCGGTGTATGACACGGAGCATGCAACGGGGCAACGGAGCGTCGCCGTGCTGTCGCTGACAACCGGGCAGGAGCGGATCCTTGCAGTGGGGACCGGGCCACGATACCTGGCCTCCGGGCATCTAATGTGGGGCCTGGTGTCGGCAGGTATCCCCACAGCGAGCATCCCGGTTATGGTGGCGCCCTTCGATCTCGACAGGCTCGAGCTCGACGGCCCGGCCGTGCCGCTGTCGTTCAGGGTTAGCAACTCGATCGATGGACGACCCTATCTTGTTGCCTCACGCACCGGCACGATGGTCTATGCGACCGCGGTTGCCGCTGCCTTGGGGAGACTGACATGGGTAGAGCGAGACGGAAGCTCCACGGCGCTGGGCGCTGAAGCGGGCAGCTTCGCTGATCCGCGGCTCTCGCCCGACGGTCGCCGCGTCGCCTTTAACAACCGCAACTTCACTGAGCTGCGGATCCTCGATCTGGACCGTGCGGCGACGACGCTGCTGCGCGCCGCCAATGGCATGAGAGCCTTTCCGGTCTGGAGTTCCGACGGAGGCCGCATGATCTTCATGGCCAGCCCGAAGGGTTCGCTGGATATTTACAGCGCCAGTGCCGACGGGACCGGAGACGCAGAACTGGTGCTGCACACCGACAACACCGCCGTCCCGCTGTCGCTCTCGCGCCGGGATGGCACGCTCTTTTATTATGAGGTGACGGCCGCCAACGAGCGCGACATCTGGGCGCTGCCGCCGGGCGGTGAGCCGCAGCCGTTGCTCACCACGCCGGCCAACGAGCGGGCGCCGATGATCTCCCCCGACGGCCGATTCCTGGCCTACGTTGCCAACGAGGAAGGGCGAGACGAGGTCTACGTGCGGCCCTATCCGGAGACCGGTTCCCGCTTCAGGATCTCCAGCGACGGCGGCACCGAGCCGCTCTGGCGGCGTGACGGCCGCGAGCTGTTCTTCCGCAACGGCGACCGCATGATGGCGGTGGCGATCGAGACCGAGCCGAGCTTCCGCGCCGGCAGGCCCGAGACCCTGTTCGAGAGTGCATTCGTGCTCGATCAGTTCGGCAACCCCAACTACGATGTCTCGCCCGACGGCCGGCGGTTCCTGATGATCGAGGGCACCGCGTCGACCACCACCCAGGTGCCGGTAATCGTCAATTGGTTCGAAGAGCTCAGGCGGCTGGCCCCGCCGCGGCGGTAGCGCGGGCAGTAGGGTGGTGGAGGGCGGCAACGCTATCGGTTTCTTGCGTTCGCCTCGGTAAGCTTTTTCCGCTTGGCCACTAGCCGCTCGAACTCTTCCTGCTCGAGATAGGTCACGTCGACCCAGGCATGCGCCATGTCGTCGACCGTGCGGTCTCCCCAACCGACCCACTGGTCGGGGTCGGGATTGTTGGGGTTGTTGGCGGTGTTGTCGTGCCAGGCAGTGATGACGATCACCGTGCCCTTGGGAAGCAACGGCGCGACGTCGTCGGCGTAGACGTAGTTGACGTGCCAGTTCCACTGGAAGTGGTCGACCAGGCTGAGCAGCTCCCTGCGACCGTCGGGGTAGATCGCCTCCATCGAC
>JBHHYG010000528.1:0-2111 GCA_046757445.1 Acidobacteriota bacterium | reverse complement strand
CTGCCGCCGGCGCCCGCCTGCTCCACCAGCGCGCCGGCCACGTCGTCGCCATAAAGTAATTGAGCCGCTGCGATTTTGGCGCCCACATGGGCCACAGCCCGATGCTCCATGGTGTCGGCATACACTGCGAAGTACACCTCCACCGGCTCCGTCTGCCCCAACCGCCACGACCGCCGGCTGGCTTGCTGGATCAGGTAGATCGAGTACTCCGGCTCGTAGAAAAGCAGGGTGTGGAAGGCGATCAGGTCCAGGCCGGTCTGCACCAATCGCGGGTTGCAGATCAGCACGTCCAGCCCCTCTTTGACCCGCCGCTGGACCCACGCCTCACGGCGGTGGGTGGGGACGGTGTTGCGCAGCACCTCGGCCCGCAGGCCGGCCTCGCCGAGAACCTGCACCAGCCGGGGCTGAATGTCCCGCGTGGCCGTCTGGCGCACGTAGACCAGCACCCGCCGGCCCCGCTCCCGCTCGGCCCGACACTTCTCCACCAGCCACTCCTCCTTGGGGTACAGCCGGTCGGCGGGCAACGCCGGCACGGTCATCACGCTGGTCTCTTCGTCTCGCCAGCAGGCGTTGGGCCAGGCCAGCGTGGTCTGCAGGTACTCGCTCATCAACGACCAGTCCTCCCGCGCTGCGGTCAGCAGCGTGTCGTGGAGATTCCGGTACACCTCGGCCTGGTCGGGGCCTCGGCCATCCCTTCGGCCTCGCTCAGGACAGGCGCCGCTGAGCATGGGTAAGACGACCGGATGCTCGGTGTAGGTGGGCAGATCGAAGCCCAGGTCCTCCAACGCGAGGAACACGGTGCTGTCCAGCAGACGGGTGACCAGGGCCGGCGAGATGCCCGGGCGCTCGACGACCCGCGTGCGCCGCCGGCGCAGGCCGGAGTAGACGCCGTACTCGTCGTCGTCGCGGCGCCCCTCCCGATCCTGCGCAACCCGCTCCAGCACCCCGTACAGCGCGGCGAAGCGCTGACCATCCCGCCAGGCGAACTCGGCCCGGATGCGGGGGTCCAGCCGATGCAGCAGGTAGAACAACGAGGTCGCGAAGCCGCCGAAGAGTGTGCCGGTCATGGCCAGGGTGCGCTTACTGACCTGCACCAGCGTGCCGAAGGCGTGGCCCCGGTCGGTGGATTGGCCTTTGTACTCGTGGACCTCATCGATCACGCTGAGCTCGACGAGGTGAGGATAGCGACGTTTGATGTACTCGGCGATGGGGTAGCGCACCTCGGGCAGCGGCAGCAGGTTGCCGAAACCGTCGCGCTCGGGCTCAATCCAGCGCCCCCGCCACTCCTGGTACAGCGGCTCGCCACATTCCACCTCCTCCCAGTGCCCCCCGCTGCCGGTGGGGTCGCCGACCCACTTGCGCACCCGGTTGTTGCACTTCAGCCGGCGCTTCTCGAAGTATTCGTGGTCGGTGATCGGGTAGGTGGGGTTGCCGGCCTCGTCGCGGTGGTAGATGGTCTCGCCGCATCGGGGGCAGGCAAACAATGATTTCGGATTTCGGATTTCGGATTCCTGAACCGGAACAGGTTTCGGATTTGATGGTTTGCCGTCCGAAATCCGCAATTCGCAATCCGAAATCCGAAATGCCGGGCGCCGGACCACCGCCGGCGTCCAGCCCGATCCCAGCTTCAGCATCTCGCTGGACACCACAGCCACGCACAGGGTGCGCGGGTCGAGGCGCTGGAGCTGCCGCACGTAGGCGTCCAGGTCGCGCGGCCGGCGGACCACCATCGCCCGCGCCATGGGCACCACGCCGGCGATCTCCCGCGGCCACTTTTCGACCAGGTGAGGCGGGCAAACGACTACCACCGGGAAAGGTCGGCCTGGCGCCAGAGACTTCTTCAGGACATCGGCCAGAGATGCCGCGATCGTCGTTTTTCCCGTGCCCATTGTTGCTTGTAGGGTGGCGAAGCGGTGGCCGGCCAGATAGCGGCGGGTGAGGGCGGCCACCACCTGGCGTTGGGCCTCGAACAAGCCGGTACGGGCACGGCCCGGTAGATGGCGATGCTTCGAGTGATGGCTGGTAATGCCCACGAACCCAGCCAGGCCGTCGTAGCTCATCTGATGGAGCGGCTCGAAGGTCTCCACGATGCGCGCCGCCAGGACGTCCTG
>JBHHYG010000527.1:0-2149 GCA_046757445.1 Acidobacteriota bacterium | reverse complement strand
CGACACGGGCTCACCTTCGGCAGCCGGCCGGCAGACATGAGGAAGAGGATCCCGTGGCCGTGCTGCGCCACGCGCTTTCCGCGCTGCCTGCACCGCTGCATCGGCCGCTGGCGAAGCTGGTTCTCAACCTGCTCGATGCTCGCATGTGGATCGATCGCGGCCTCCGCCGGGTACCGCAGGAGCTGCGTGACAAGGTCTATGACACGCTGCCACAGCTTCTCGAGGGCACGCCTGATGGCAGCCGATACTTCCCTTCCATCGACGACGTGGCTCGACTCATCGATGAACAGTCGCTGTGGTACGGCTGCTTGAAGGCGCTGCAAGCGACCCAGGATGCCCGGCGTGCGCTCGGTGACGCACCGGTCCCCGCAGGCGGGTGGCCGGAGTTTGCGTTCAGCTTGCGGTCGCCTTGGGGGACAGTGTCTTTCGACCGGAGCAGTCAGGTGCGGCAGGTGGATGACCCGTTTCTCATCGTGCGCTTCGCCTCGTCCGGCGCACTGCGTGCCCCGGCGGGCGCTACCGGCCGGCGCCGGCCACTATCCGTCGCGTTGCTTCTGGACGGCACCCCGGCACTGGGGTGCGCGGAAAACCAAGACCTCGCGGAGTGTCACGCAGCGGGGCTGGCCACGGGAGTGCTCGGTTGCGGCATCGTGTACGCCGCCGGCGCTCATCCTACCGTGTATCGCACGCGCGAGTGGGGCCTGGGCGCCGGGCTGTTCGGGCTCGGCGCACTCATCGATGAAGGCGGTGACGACATCTACCGGCTGCGGAACACGGGGCTAGGCGCCGGATACTTCGGCGCTGGCCTGCTGCTTGATGCTGCGGGAGATGATCACTACGTCCTCGAAGAGAGCGGTGGCGAGGGGTTCGGTGGGCCGGGAGGCATCGGCGTCCTCGCGGACCGCGCCGGCAACGATTCGTACTATGCCGAGTCGGATCCGGCCAAGGCAGGTCATGCCGACTACCATTCCGACTACAAAGTGGCTGCCAACAATGCCATGGGTGCGGGCTTCGGGCGGCGCGGCGACGGCTCCGACGGGCACGCCTGGGCCGGTGGCCTCGGCGCGTTACTCGACGTCGATGGGGACGACACGTACCGCGCCGGCAACTTCTCCCTCGGGGTCGGCTACTGGTACGGCACCGGTCTGGTGTGGGATGGCGGCGGCAACGACCAATACCACAGCGTGTTCTACACCCAGGGGTCCGGGGCACACTACGCCATTGGTGCTCTGATCGATGAGGGTGGAAACGACGTACACGTGCTCGGGCACAACGCCGGCGCCGGCTTCGGGTTTGGCTGGGATGGTGTCGTTGCTTTCCTGATAGACCGCGGTACGGGCAACGACCGCTACGAGGCGAAGATCGACTCGACGGGCTATGCCCTGCGGCGCAGCAACGCGTTCTTTCTCGATGAAGGAGGAAACGACACGTACATCCTGGACCGCGGCGCTCGCGGGTACGGCGACGTCGACCAGCGCAAGCGCTACGTGACGCCGGGGCGGACTGCCAGCTTCGCGTTCCACGTCATGCAGGTAGGTCTCTTCCTCGACTGCGGCGGCAGCGATACGTACCAGCGGCGCAAGCCGACCGGTGCCCTGCTGGCAGACGAACAGGCGGGTGATGGCCGTACCTGGCACCTGCGCCGGCGCCCTGCCGCCGGGCGCTCCGGCCCCAACGTCTCCATTGGCCGCGACGTGGCCCGCGGCCGCATCGGGTTCCTCGATCCCTGGCCGCCACGGCGTGTCGCAGTGGCAGAGGCCAGCAAGCGCACCCCGATACGAGTTCCGGGTTCCGAGTTCTGAGTTCCGGGTGCTTCTTCTCTTCTCCCTCTCCCTCCGGGAGAGGGGAGGGGTGAGGGGGTTGGATGATCAGTTCTCTCGGGAGCTGCGCGGACATCACATCCCCTCACCCTAACCCCCTCCCGGAGGGCGAGGGGAGGGAAAGAACCCCTCTTCTTTTCTCCCCTTGGTAAGGGGGAGGGAATTTCGGATTGCGGATTGCGAATTTCGGATTTCGAATGTTGGCTTCTTCCGGCTGATCGCTCACTGCTGACAGCTGAGGGCTGCTTCAATTTTGGATTTCCTCCTTTCTTCTCCCTCGCCCTCCGGGAGAGGGTCGGGGTGAGGGGATCTGATGATCATGCTCTGTG
>JBHHYG010000526.1:0-2151 GCA_046757445.1 Acidobacteriota bacterium | reverse complement strand
CCTGGGCGCCGGCCTCCTTCAAGGCCGAGACCAGGTCGCCGCGGGTGGCGTGCAATGCCGGGGAAAGCCCGAAGATCAGCCCGGTAATCCCCGCTACCGCCAAGGCGAAAGCCACCACCGAAAGATCGGGGCGCAGGTCCAGGTCCAGGCCCACCGGAATCGGTAAGCTCAGGCTCGCCAGCAGGCCGGTTGCCCACAGCGTCAGCAAAACTCCCAGAGCCCCACCAAGAATGAACAAGACGCTGCTCTCCGTGAGCAGCTGCGCTACCAACCGGCCACGCGTCGCCCCCATTGCCAGGCGCACGCCGATTTCGTGCGAGCGCGCTGCGCCGCGCGACAGCAGCATGTTGGCTACGTTGACCGCGGTGATCGTGAGCAATACACCGGCGACGACAAACAGCGCGCCGAGAAAGGCAGTCAAGGGTTGTCGGGCCGAGGGAAAGATTGGCGAGTAACCCAGCACTTCGGCGCCGAACCAGTTGGTGCCGCGCTCTTCGGCGATTGATGCTCCCGCCGCATCGAGAGCCTCCTGGGCCTGGATAGCCGTTTGTCTCGGCGCCAGCCGTCCGACCAGCTCGACACCGATCCGTGCCGACTCTTCGGACAGATCGTCCCGCCCCGCCACCAGGCCCTGGGCCGCCATCGGCACCCAGAGTTCAGCGGAGAAGATTGCGAGGTGCCCCTGAAAGCCGGGCTCGGCGACGCCGATGATCGTGAAGTCCTTGCTGTTGAGCTTGACCTGACGGCCGATGATGTCTGGTTCAGCGTTGAATCGTTGTTCCCACAGGCGGTTGCTGATCACCGCAACCGGATCGCGTCCCGGCAGGGTGTCCTCTGCGGGGCCGAAGAACCGGCCTGCAGCGGGCCGCGTTCCGAGAGTGTGGAAGTAGTTGCCCGACACGATCGCGCCCGCCACCCGCCCCACCGTGCCGTCGATGCCGAGTCCTCCTTCGAACAGGTCGAAGGCGGCGAGATGCTCGAGCAGAGCGCTCTCGGCAAGGCGCCGATACTCCGCTACGCTGAACGCATGAAAGCTGGTGCCTTGTTGATCGATGCGGTGCACCGTCGCCAGCGTGCCACTGTCCTGCACGCCCACCGGGGCGCGCATCAGCAGACCGTTGGCGGCGCTGAAGATCGTTGCCGTGGCCCCCACCCCGATGGCCACCGTGAGGCTGGCGACCAGGACAAAAAGCGGCTGCCGGCGCAGCATCCGCAGCGAAAAACGAATGTCTTCGAAATGGATTCCCATCGACGGTCTCCTGCGGGCCGGTTGCCCGGCACGATTCGGGCTCAGAGCTCGTGGAGAACGGTGCAGCAGTTCGTTCGGCAGCGTCACGACCAGATCGCCGATGACCCGCACCCAGACGCGCAGCATCGGCCAACGCCCGCCGGCGGCGTGCGCGTCGGCAACCATCTGGTTGAACGCCTCGACCATGTCGTCGCCGCAATCACCGCGCAGACTGCGCGAATACAGGCGCAGCAGCAAACGATAGGCGCGTTCCGAAGGGCTCATTGTCGATCACTCTCCACTCGTCAGTATATCCATACGTGGATATAAGTGTCGAGCTTCGTCGCAAAGGTTTCCGTCACGGGCATTTTTGCCGCGGGCCCGCACGGGCCGTTGTGCTCAGATGATGTGCAACGACTCCGTGGCTCGCTCGTCCGAAGAGCGGTCTACGAGACGGTTCGCTCTTGCAGCTGAAAGCATGATTACGTACAAGTCGTATATGTTGAGCCTGGAGGACAGATGAACAACGACGGCATCCTCTTCCTGTGCGTGGCCAACTCCTCCCGCAGCCAGATGGCCGAGGGCTTCGCGAGGCAGATGGCTCCTCCAGGCGTCGAGGTATTCAGCGCCGGCTCGGCGCCCGGGACGGTCAACCCGCACGCGATCGCGATGATGCGAGAGGTTGGCATCGACATCAGTGGGCACCGCTCGAAGTCGGTCGACGAGATCCCCCGAGAGCGCATCGGCACCGTGGTCACGCTCTGTGCCGAGGAGGTATGCCCCGTCTTCCCCGGCAACGCCCGACGGCTGCACTGGCCGCTCGAGGATCCGGCGGCAGCAACCGGTCCGGAGGAGGAGGTGCTCACCGCCTTTCGCCGGGTGAGGGACCAGATCCGCGTAGCCCTCGAGCAGCACTTCGGGCA
>JBHHYG010000525.1:0-2160 GCA_046757445.1 Acidobacteriota bacterium | reverse complement strand
GCAGCTGACGGCGCCGGACCAGGAGCGATTGGTCGAAGGCTGCCTGGTCCAGCTGGGTGACCGGGTGGCATGAGAACGAACCGGGTCCGATGATCAGTCGCGCCGTAGCCCGCCGTTACGCCAGGGGATTGCTAGAGGCCACTGTGGAGGTGGCCGAGCCGGGCGACGAGGAGACGCTGAGCAGCCAGCTCGAGACCGTCACCAAAGTCATCGAGGGGCACGCCGGTTTGCATCTGCTGACCGTCAACCCGGCGATTCGCTGGGAGAAAAAGGCTGTGATCCTCGACGAACTGGCCTCGAAACTGGCGCTGCACCCGTTGCTGCAACGCTTTCTGAAGCTCCTTGCGGAGAAGGAGCGTCTCGACCACCTGGCGAGCATTTCATCGCTGTACACGCAACTCGTAGACGAGCACCGTGGAGTTGTCACCGCCGAGGTAGCTACGCCGATCGCCTTGCAGGTTCAGGGGGTGCAAGCATTGCAGGATCGAGTGAGTGAGGTAACGGGCCGGAAGATTCGATTGACGGCGCAGGTCGTGCCGAGCCTGCTGGGTGGGCTGGTGATGCGCATCGGCGACGTCGTCTATGACGGTAGCCTGCGGAGTCACCTGGCCCGTATCCGCAAGCGGCTGGCGTCAGCATAGGAAATCTCTCCCGGCGAAAAAACGGAGACCCCAGTATGGAGATCAAAGCAGAGGAAATCTCGAGCATCATTCGCCAGCGGATCGCCGACTACGAGACCGAGATCGACATCCAAGAGGTCGGCACGGTGGTTTCCGTCGGCGATGGCATCGCACGGATATACGGCCTCGAGCACGCTATGGCCCTGGAGCTTCTCGAGTTCCCCAACGAGGTCTTCGGACTCGCCTTCAACCTCGAGGAGGACAACGTCGGTGCTGTTCTCATGGGGGAAGCAACGGCCGTGCGCGAAGGGGATATGGTCAAGCGCACCGGCAAGATCATCCAGGTGCCTGTGGGTGAGTCTCTCCACGGCAGGGTCGTCAATCCGCTGGGTGAGCCTGTTGATGGTCGGGGGCCGGTGGAGGCTAGCGAGTTTGCGCCGATCGAGCGGATCGCGCCCGGCGTCGTCGACAGGCAGCCGGTGTCGGAGCCGCTGCAAACCGGACTCAAGGCGATCGACTCGATGATCCCCATCGGCCGAGGTCAGCGTGAGCTGATCATCGGCGATCGGCAGACCGGCAAGACAGCGGTCGCTGTCGACACCATCCTCAACCAGGCGACCACAGGAGTGACGTGCATCTACGTTGCCATCGGCCAGAAGGAATCTACGGTCGCGCAAGTGGTCAGCACCCTGGAGTTGCATGGGGCCCTCGACTACACCATCGTCGTCGATGCATCTGCGGCCACCCCGGCCCCTCTACAGTGGATGGCGCCTTTTTCTGGCTGCGCCATGGGTGAGCACATTCGCGACAGTGGGGCCCACGCCCTGGTCATCTACGACGACCTCTCCAAGCACGCCAACGCGTACCGTGAGCTGTCTTTGCTGCTGCGCCGGCCGCCGGGCCGTGAGGCCTACCCGGGCGATGTGTTCTACCTTCACTCCCGCCTGCTCGAGCGCGCCGCCAAGCTCAACGAGGAAGGCGGCGCTGGCTCGCTCACCGCCCTGCCGGTCATCGAGACCAAGGCCGGAGACGTGTCGGCGTATATTCCCACCAACGTCATCTCGATCACCGATGGCCAGATATATCTGGAGACCGATCTCTTCCACCAGGGCGTGCGCCCGGCAGTCAACGTCGGCCTCTCGGTGTCGCGCGTCGGTGGCGCCGCTCAGATCAAGGCCATGAAGCAGGTGGCTGGCTCCCTGCGCTTGGAGCTGGCGCAGTATCGCGAGCTGGCAGCCTTTGCCCAGTTCGGTTCCGATCTCGACGCAGCAACGCAGAAGCAACTGGCCCGCGGCGAGCGTCTCGTCGAGTTGCTCAAACAAGACCAGTACGTGCCGCAGCGGGTCGCCAAGCAGGTGGTCATCATCTTCGCCGGCACACACGGGCACCTAGACAGTTTGCAGGTCGCTCAAGTGCGCGGGTTCGAGGCGGGGCTGTTCGAGTTCGTCGATGTCAATGATCCTGACCTGTGGTCCAGCATGGAGAGTAAGGGTGCGCTGGACGAAGCGCTGCAAGATCGGATCCGTGGCCTCATCGAGCA
>JBHHYG010000524.1:0-2171 GCA_046757445.1 Acidobacteriota bacterium | reverse complement strand
AGTCAAGGTTCTCGAGGGTTATCGGCTCTGGCTGCGCTTCGAGGACGGTAGCGAGGGCGAGGTGGACCTGTTCGACCTCGCGGGTCGCGGTGTGTTCCGCGCCTGGAGGGATCGGAAGGTGTTCGAGGCCGTACGCATCGACAAGAGCGGTGCGCTACAGTGGCCTACGGGCATCGACCTCTGTGGCGATGCATTGTACATGCGTGCCACGGGCAAGTCGCCGGAGGAGGTGGGGTTGCTGGAAACAGAATATACCAACTAACAACTGACCTGTGGTAGGCAGAATGTCCAACCGTGGCAAGCATCACCCGAGATGAAGTATACTGTTCCCAGAAATCCTCGGAGGGGCTGATGGCCACCGCGCGCTCGTCTGAAAACGCAAGAAAAATGGAAGGTGCCTTTGCCCGCAGTTTTTCATCGTGGATCGCCAAAGAGAAGGACTCTGATCCAGAGCCATTCCGCTCCATTCAAACGGCAATCGAATACTACGGAGGTAACGCAATCCTTGAGGATGGTTCGCCTCTTCATCCCGGATTTCCGCTTCTCGCCACTTTAGCAATTAAAAACTTTCTCCAAGGCATCGAGCAACCATTCGGAGCCTGCGAATCTCCCATCGAACGCATGCTGCTTTCGGCCCTACTCCTTGTCGCCGAATCGCGGGACTATTCCACGGAGTTGCGCTACCGGGCCTGGTCCTATAAGTATGAGCCCACGAGTCTCGACCACCTCATGATTGAACCCCAGGCAGAACTCGGCGAATATCGGGTTGACTTCCTCCTTACGCAGGAAAGTTTGATGCCGGACTTCGACAATCCACGCAAACTTGCAGATGGCCGAGAAGTGCCCGGTGACCTCCAGGTCAAAAAACATCTGATTATCGAGTGTGATGGGCATGAGCACCACGAGCGTACCAAGGAGCAGGCATCGCGGGATCGGGCGCGAGACCGAATGCTCCAGTCGCTTGGCTATCCGGTTTATCGCTACACGGGTTCCGACATCTGGAGAGATGTTTTTCAATGTGCCGAGCAGGCGATAACCGATCTGAACAAGTCAGTCTATGGGCGGCCTGAAAGGAAGTGAGTGGCCGAATCCCGGAGGAATCAGTAAATGCCCAGTCGCAGACGCCCGGCTGAACCAGCCCCTATAGAGATCAAGCAGTTTACCCCCGAGGAGATCGAGCGGGGCATCGCCAAACTCAAGCGCCGAATTGATGAGGTCAAGGCACTCGATCCCCGACAGGTCCGACACGATGACCAGCGGGTAAGGAACGCCGAGCAGAACATTAGCACAACGATCCTTGATGTGTTTGGCCCGAACTCGCCTGAGTACCGGGACCATAAGTTCCAGCATATCTGGCACGGGCCGATGTACAGCGGGATGCCACAGGCCGAGATTCAACAGTGCTTTGCGGCCGGTCTTTCCCACACGATCACGATGCTGGAGGGCCTCATCGGTAGGCTGGAGGAAAATCGCGCCGAGTTGGGACAGGATGCGGCCGCCCGCGCTCGGGGCACCTTTGAGGGCCTGGACCTGCATCCCCGCATTGCCACCGCCTGTGCCGATCTGTACCGCGATGGTCACTACTCGAATGCCGTTCTGAACGCCTCCGTGGCGCTCGTGAACTTCGTGAAGGAGAAGTCCGCCCGCCACGATCTCGATGGGTCGGCCCTCATGCTGGAGGTCTTTTCACCGAACAAGCCAATCCTGGCGTTCAACGACCTTGCGGACCAAACCGATAAGGATGAGCAGCAGGGGATGATGTTCTTGTTTGCCGGAGCCGTCCTCGCTCTCAGAAATCCTCGGGCTCACAAATTGCTGGAGGATTCGCCGGAGGAGGCGCTGGAGTACATTGCCCTCCTCAGCCTTCTGGCCAAACGACTGGACCGGGCGGAGCGGCGGAAGTAACGCCCGAGATGACGGCAATAGACCAGCGCGCCGCTCCTGCCAGGTGAGACGGCACCCCAGACAGACGCAGGGCGCGGGGTCGGTACGCTCCTCATTTTGAAATGGTGCCGGAGTTGACGTTTGACATTTCTGCTGGCTTCCCGGAGGCAAGGGAGCTCAGGCTGCATATACTGTTGTCCACGAGAGACTCCCTACTTTCGTGGGTACTATAGTTGCCACTATAGTAGGTACTATGATGGGTACCATAGTGGGCACTATCGTCGGCA
>JBHHYG010000523.1:0-2174 GCA_046757445.1 Acidobacteriota bacterium | reverse complement strand
TGGCACCAGCATCCCGCAGGACCCGTCGATGATCTCCTGTGCGCCACCCAGCGCGGTGGTTACGATTGGTAAGTGAGCATACATCGCTTCGATGAACGTGATACCGAACGGTTCGGGACCGGTGTTCGGCTGGCAGTGCACGTCGGCGGCGGCCAAGAGTTGCGGAACGTCCGACCGTTGTCCAAGGAAGAGAACCCGGTCAGCGATATCCAGGCGTGCCGCTTTCTGCTTGAGATTGTCGAGGTAGCGTACCTCATGCGGGCGCTGCGCGCCTCCGACCATCCAGCAGACCCATCCGGGCAATTTGCGAAGTTTTCCCAGCGCTTCGAGATGCAATTGGTGTCCCTTCCATGTCTCCAGCCGGCTGACTTGGATGATCACCGTCGTCTTGGCGCTCACACCCAACTCAGATCGAGTTTTCATTGCCTCGCGTTGCGATACCGGTTCGGGCAGTGCAACCGGGCAATAGATAACTTCCGTCCATATACCGGGGCAGAAGCTCGCAAGTGCGGTCTCCGCAAATCGACTGTTGCAGATAGTCAGGTCAGGTTCCGTCCGACGGGCCCATCGTTCGAGCCAATGGCGGCCATCGCCCGCGTCATGGCGCCATACAACAAGCGGAAGGCCTGCGCGGCGGACCGTCGGGCCGAAGATCGCCTGGGGCCATGCCATGTGGCAAAGGACGACGTCGAAGCTGCTGCGCCGCAATAGGCCCGCAAGACGGTGGCGCGCGCGCAGAACGGTGTATAGCCGGCTGGTTCGGACGCGGCCAAGCATGTGGAGGGGAACCGAAGCAGCCTTCAATTCAGCGCTGAGCCGCCCTTCGAAGCAGAGGGCAAATTCAGGTTCCATACCGGCACAAAGGTCGCGGTAGCGGGCTAGCGTGACGAGCAGGGTCTCGACGCCGCCGTACAGGTTGCCCGCACCTATGTGGAGTACGCGCATCAGGACGTTGAACCCGCAAGGCTTTGATAAATTGGAATTAGAGCCTCCGTCAGCCTGTCCAGTCCAAACCGCCGCTCCACGGTGGCGCGGCCAGCTTTTCCTAGTCTGGTGCGCATCCGGGCACCCACCGCCAACTGCTGGATGGATCGCGCCAGGGCGACGGCATCGCCAGGCGGATGCGCCAGCGCATCAATCCCGGGTGAGATGATCTCAGTGGCGCCTCCGGCCGCGCTTGCGATGACTGCCTTTCGGCAGGCCATTGCCTCCGCAATGACTAGGCCGAAGGGCTCCGGCTGTGTGCTGGCATGGACGACGATGTCCAGCGCGCGCATGGCGGCGGCGGGGTCCTGGAGAAAACCTGTGAAGCCGACTCGGCTGGAGAGTCCGAGCAGGGCCGCTGACCTGCGTAGCTCTTCGATTGAGTATTGGCTGCCGTTGGTCTGATACAGCGGGCCGCTGATGATGTAGCCCAAAATCGGCAGGTCCCTTGGCAGTAGCGACAAGGCGCGAAGGAATACCTCGTGGCCCTTCCAGCGCGCCATTGTGGCGATAAGGCCGACTCTTATGGCTCCCTCCTTCGCTCGAGGTAGGCCGGCTAGGGCTTCGAGGTCGAGTTGAGGTCCGGTGGGGGAAAAGCGGTCCAGGTTGACGGCGTTGTGAATGGTGAAGATTCTCAACCGGCCGTTGCAAGAAACCCGCAGGTCTTCGGCCACGCTGTGCGAGTTCGCGATTGCCGCCGCAGCGCGGCTCGAATGCGCCCGCAGCAGGCGACTCATGAGAGGGCGCGGGCCGACGTAGTCCCGAACGTGCCATATGATCGGCACGCCACGGGGGCACGACCAGCGGCCGAGAATGTGCATCTTGAAGCCGTTGGTATGGACGATGTCCGGGGCGGTAGCGTTAATCACACTGCGTAACTTTGCGATGTAGGCGGCGACGCCAGGGATCGCGGCGCACAGTTGCATCAGGGTTAAGGTGGCATGACGGTTGCCGTTCCCGGCGGAGCCGCCGGCGCTCCAATCTCCGAGCGCAGCGAGTGACGGAGGAAACGGTAATACAGTCGTTGCAATACCGAGTGCCTTGGCCTCGGTCACGAAGCTTCCTTCCCCTGAGGATACCAGGTTCATTACCCAGCTGGGCCTTACGGAGTGGACAGCAGCCATCAACGTGAGGAGGCTTCGCTCAGCTCCACCGAGGTTGCCGGAGGGATTAAGATAGAGGATGTTCAT
>JBHHYG010000522.1:0-2191 GCA_046757445.1 Acidobacteriota bacterium | reverse complement strand
ATCGGGTCTTCCTGCGTATATGTCCTGGTCGACGCGAATCGGTACGACCACGATGCCGCAATCAGTTGCGCTTGCTTCCTTTAGCCGCTCACCTCACCTGAATTCTGATCGTAATATGCACCAAAAATCGCCGACATGCACTTTTGGGGGGGAGTGCCGGGCCCGGGGGGGAGTCGGGCCTGGATCACTCCAAATGATCCAGGGCCGCGATGAGGGCTGCGCGGAGTTCCGGCACCGCGATGGTCGCGGTTCGCCACACGACGTCGCGGTCGGTCGCCCAGTAGTGGTGGGCTACCCGGTCACGCATGCGGGCAATCGGCGACCACTCGACATCGGGCAACGTTGACTCCAACGACGGATCGGCAGCGAGCGCCGCTTTCGCCGCCTCGCCGGGGACCACGATTTGGTAGAGAATCCCATCCCGCAGCGCCGAATCGTCCTCAAACGTCTCGCGACCCCGAGCGGTGTAGCTGATGATCGTGTCGGCGGCCTCGACCATGTGTCGCAGACGGGCGACCGCCGCGGCACGACCGTCTTCAGACACGGACAGATTCGCGGAGCGCGGTCGAGCGCACGGGCTCGCGCAGCCCGCCTTCCGTCACGACGTCCACCCTCTGACCGAGTAGCGCTTCCAGCTGTAGCTCGAGTCGGGCGAGGTCGAGCAGTGTCCTCCCGGGCTCCAGGGTGACGAGGAAATCCACATCGCTGTCGCCCGCTTCTTCCCCGCGCGCGACGGAGCCGAAGAGCCGTACTTCCCGGGCGCCATGAGCTGCAGCGGTAGCACGGATCGCATCGCTCAGCTCGGTGATACGGTCTCGCAGTTGCATCGTGGCCCTAAGTTACCACGGTCAGGGCGCACGCGTCGAGGTAGACGGCGTCGTTGATCAAGAGTCCACCGGGCTCTGAACGAGCCAACTGCGGCCGCCTTAGGCAAGCGGCCGGCCCGGCTGCGGCGAGCCAAGGGCCTCACCCAGAAAGACCTCGCTGCCCGGGTCGGCCTCAACCAGGCCCAGATCCACCGCTACGAGAAGGGCGCCGCCGAGCCCTCCATGAGTGCCCTGAAGCGTCTGGCCCTCGCCCTGGGCGTTACCATCGACGAACTCGTGTTCGAGGACGGCGAGCGCGGACCCGACGAGGACCTGCGCCTGCAGTTCGACGCCGATGATAAGAAAATCGGCAAAGCACCGCTCGACTCGCTCATCCTCAAACACCAAGCATGATGCTGCGGCACCAGCGCATGAAGGGAAAAGCCCGGCCTAGGCCGGGCCAGGTCATAGTGACGCATTCTCAAGACTGTCCAGGCTCTCGATCATCCAGATATCGAAAGAATCTTGGATCCCTTATGTGGTAGAGAACATGGCGAAGCTCCTCACCAATCTCAAGCAATAGCCCTTCGATCTCCGAATCCTCCAGATTAGCGTCGCTTAGCCGAGGAAGGTGCTCAATGAGAAATTTGCGAAACGACTCCTCGAGGTCTGAAAAGGCATGCGCGAGCGTCCATGCTTCACGCTCCTCTTCCGTATCCAAGCGCGATACTGCTGGACATTTCGACAGTCGTTCAGCAAGCGCTGTCAGTGCATCGGTGTGACCCAGAATTGAGTCTTCGCTCATCGGTTCCTCAACACGTCGTCGATCGCGTCGAGTTGCTGCCGGAAGTTGCGGACTTCGCGCTCCACGGAGCTTGTGCGTCCTCCCTGTGTGCGAATCTTATCCAATTTCTCCAAGTGAGTGGTCAGACGGCCGGTTAGAGTCGCCCTCGACTTCTCCAATGATTCCACGCCGTGTTCCTGAAGCTGTCGACTAAAGGCTCGTAGCTGCCCTCCCTCGACTCGCGGAACTGATACGTGCAGCGGATCCGGTCTCGGCCGCTCCAGCCGCCACCACAGTCCGACCGAAGCCGTGCATAGGCGTGGCAAACGCCAGAGACAGTCGCCCCGCAAGAAAGCCAAACTGACCCTCGTCCTCTGTACGAAGGACATTCCGAACGTCTGCACCCGCTGCAAACCCTCGTGCCTCAAACTTTAAGAACTCGACGACGCAACCGAAGAACCCTTTGCAGTCGGGCATGAGCCCGAACGGATCACTGAAATTGACCGGATCTCCGTTGGCAAACCCGTAGAGATTGAGCCCACCAGCTAATCCAATCGGGTCTTCCTGCGTATATGTCCTGGTCGACGCGAATCGGTACGAC
>JBHHYG010000521.1:0-2198 GCA_046757445.1 Acidobacteriota bacterium | reverse complement strand
GGCGCCGCGCGCGCGCGCGCGGTGGAGAAGATCTGCACGTTCCGGTCTCGATACCTCTGGCTCAGGCTGAGCTCGGCCGGCGCACTGCAGTGGAGGTGCGTCGCTTGGTTCCCTGCCGGCACTGTGACGGCCGCGGACGCATCGGTCGCGAGCATAGCCCCTGCGGGCTGTGCCAGGGATCAGGCAAGGAGATCTTCAGCAAGGGCACGCTGAGCATCGCCTGTCCATGTGCTGACTGTAATGGCCAGGGGAACCAGCTCGGCGTTCCCTGTCACCATTGCCACGGCTCGGGGCTGTCGAGCAGCCTGCAGGCCCTCGCCGTACAGATTCCAGCGGGAGTGGTAGACGGCCAGGTAATGCGCCAGCCAGGAGGAGGTCACCATGGACCCCTTGGCGGCCCTCCGGGAGACCTGCTGATCACCTGTCGAGTGCAGCCGCAACCACCTTTCGAGCGGCAAGGCCCCAACCTGCAGTGCGAGGTCTCGATCTCCGTCGCCGAGGCCGTCCTCGGGGGGCGCGTTCCCGTCCCTACTCTGGGTGGCGACGCCGCCACGCTCCGGCTTCCACCCGGCACCCAGAACGGCCGCTGTTTCCGACTTCGTGGCCGTGGCTTGCGCATGCCGGAGGGCCGGCGAGGTGATCTTCTGATAAGGGTTAGGGTGTGGATTCCGGCGCTCGTAGACGAAGACACCAAGAGGCTGATCCACGAGTTCGGCGCGCGCACGGGGTGGCCACGGCGCTTGTCTACCGAACGTGCTACGGTGAATCAATGAGCGACGGGAAGGGGCGCCAGCGGGGCACGTACATGATCAGCGCAGTCGCCGAGCTGTACGATATCCACCCGCAGACGCTACGGCTTTACGAGCGTGAAGGGTTGTTGCACCCGCAACGCTCAGAGGGGAACACTCGCCTCTACTCCGACGTCGACCTTACACGCCTGGAGCTCATCCTCACCCTCACCCGTGAGCTCGGAGTCAATCTGGCTGGGGTCGAAGTGATCCTCAACATGCGGAGTAAGCTGGAAGACTTGCAAAGCGAGGTCGCCGCGCTCATGGGCTATGTCCGCGACGAGCTCCTGAAGGATGAGGAAGCGCTCCAGCAACGTTTCAAACAGGCACTAGTGAAGATCGAACGGGGCACCTTGGTGCAACAGCAAGCTTCAGACAGCAAGCGGATGAGCCGTGGTGGCCGCTCCTAGCCTGCATATCTCATCGCGCTACGTCGCGAGGGCGCGGAGAGGCCCGCGCCGACAAGGCGCGCGCCGGGAGGGCTCCGCAGGCGTATTTGACAATACGTCGAGGAGACCGAGCAAGCGCAACGCCGTCGCCGCGGGCCTCTCCACGCCCGCAGCAGGAGGGCGATGAGATATGCAGGCTAGCCCGCATCCCAGTTGCCCGAAGTGCGGTGGGACCGGCTGGGTGCCGTTGGCAGATGAAGTTTCCTCTGCGGTCACCCGCTGCGAGTGCTATCGCTCCTCCCAGCTCGAGCGCCGGTTGGCCAGTGCCAACATCCCCGCACGGTACTGCCACAGCCGACTAGGCAACTTCTTCTTCACCAAGGGGATGGATCGCTCGCTCGACGAGGCCAAGCTGGTTGCCGAGAATTTTCTCGAGGCATTCCCCCGGGTTACCTACGGCCTGCTTTTTGCTGGCCCTGCCGGTGTCGGGAAGACCCATCTGGCAGTGGCACTGCTACATGCCTTGATCGACCAGCACGGAGTGGCTGGCAGGTTCGCGGATTACCGAGACCTGCTGCGCTCGATTCAAGACTCCTACAACCCGGTTTCGCAAACCTCCGAGCTCGAGATTCTTCGCCCTGTGCTCAGCGCCGAGGTATTGCTGCTGGACGAACTGGGCACACGGCGACCCAGCAACTGGGTCTTAGATACTGTTACCCACATTCTCAACGACCGCTACAGCAACCAACGCCTGACGCTGATCACCACCAATTACCCCGATGAGCCCGAGGCATGGTCGGATCAGACGCTGAAGGACCGCGTCGGTACCTATGCTCATAGTCGCCTCTACGAGATGTGCCGGTTGGTGTCCATGCAGGGCGACGACTTCCGCAAACAGCTCAGCGCCTCCGACAGGCCTCTGGCGACCAGCGTCTAAGGGCCAGTTATCGACATCCATCGTAGCCCGCATTTCTCAACGGCGGTCGTCGCGAGGGGGTGTAGAGGCCTGCGGCTGCAAGGC
>JBHHYG010000520.1:0-2207 GCA_046757445.1 Acidobacteriota bacterium | reverse complement strand
CCCGATCCTGCGCGCGCCTTGCAGCCGCGCGCCTCTCCACCCCCTCGCGACGACCACCATTGAGAAATGCAGGCTAGCTGTTGTTTCGATGCTCATGGTTTATGCTGTGCGCCCCGGATCGGATCTGGGGCGGGAATCGTTCAGGCAGAGTTGTTGGAGCCTTGTTGGCGCTGGTTCTGATGCCGCTGGTTTCACCGTTGCCTACGAAGGGATGATGCGGTAGCCGATGTCGCGCCCGGCGAAAATTCTGGCTCCGTCTCTGGCCCTTGGTCTGTTGGCATTCGCAGCGCCCGCCTACGGCCAGAGCTACGAGATCGAATCGCCAGCTGTGGTGCTGACGCAGGTTCCCTTCGCCGCCACCGTGCGGAGCGACCAAGGGTCCATCGAGGCCGCTTCTGCGGCCACCTTCTCGCTGAAGGTCAGTGACGCAACCTACGATGCTGTGCCCCAGGAAGATGGCACCCTGCTGATCGCGAATGTGTTGGTCGGACGAAGCGGCACGGTATCGCTCGAGCTGGTGGTCAACGGAGCAACCGTGAGTCGGGCATCTGCTCGGGCCGTTCCCGGCTGGGTTTCCATCATCCCGCCGGTCTTGGCGATCTTCATTGCCCTGGCGTTCAAGAACGTGATCCCGGCGCTTTTTCTCGGGGTCTGGGTGGGAGCATGGGCAGCCACAGGATTCTCGATCCTCGGTGCCTGGACGGGCATGCTGGACACCTTTCAGGTCTACGTGCTCCAGGCCCTCGCCGACCCTGACCATGCCGCCATCATCCTGTTCTCGATGATGATCGGTGGCATGGTCGGGATCATCTCGAGGAACGGCGGCATGCAAGGCGTTGTCGACCGGATCGCCCCGTGGGCGAGTTCTGCGACAAGAGGGCAGGTGGCCGCCGGTGTTCTGGGGCTGATCATATTCTTCGACGACTATGCTAATACCCTGGTCGTTGGCAACACCATGCGCAAGGTTACCGATCGCTTGCGCATTTCCCGGGAGAAGCTCGCCTACATCGTCGATTCGACGGCTGCACCTGTTACTTGCGTCGCGCTCGTTACAACCTGGATCGGTTACGAGGTGGGTCTGATCGGTACCGCCGTGGCACAGATCGACGGGCTTGACGAGTCGGCCTATTCGATTTTCCTCAACTCGATCCCCTACAGTTACTATCCGCTGCTGGCGATGTTTTTCGTCTTTGTCGTCGCCTACAGCCGCCGCGACTTCGGCCCCATGTACCATGCCGAGCTTCGGGCCCGTACCACCGGGCAGCTCGTGTCGCCCGAGGCGCGCCTCGACGAGGCGGCGGTCGGTGGCAAAGAGTTGCAGCCAAAAGAGGGCAAAGCACACCGAGCCATCAACGCCATTCTGCCCGTGCTGGTTCTGGTTGCGACCGTCTTGGTCGGCCTCTACGCCACCGGCGAGGGTGACAGCCTACACGACATCATCGGCAGCTCCGATTCCTACAAGGCGCTGATGTGGGCGTCGCTGCTGGCGGCTCTGACGGCCTCCGCCCTTTCGCTGGGGCAGCGAATCCTCACTTTGGGGGAGACGGTGGAAGCCTGGTATGCGGGCCTCAAGTCGATGATGTTCGCAATGATCATCCTGATATTGGCGTGGTCGCTGTCATCGATCACGGCGGTGTTGCACACGGCCGGCTTTCTGGTGTCGGTGCTGGGGGAGACATTGCCCGCGGCCGTTGTTCCGGCGCTGGTCTTCATACTCTCAGCGGCCACATCGTTTGCCACTGGTTCCAGTTGGGGGACCATGGGCATTCTGATGCCGCTGGTGGTGCCTCTGACATGGGCGGTGCTGCTGGCCAACAATATGGCAGACCCCGTCCATTACCATATTCTCTACTCGACGATCGCCTGTGTCCTCGCCGGTGCTGTGTGGGGGGACCATTGCTCGCCGATCTCCGACACCACGATCCTCTCATCGATGGCCAGCGGCTCCGACCACATCGACCATGTGCGCACACAGCTGCCCTACGCGTTGCTGGTGGGGTCGATCGGGGTCTTTCTTGGCACCCTGCCGGCCGGTTTCGGTGCTCCCTGGTGGCTCGCACTGATTGTTGGCGCCGCGGTGCTGGTGGCCGCCCACTACTATCTTGGCAAACCAGTAGAGGGTGTCGGCCGTGAGGATGAACAGGTAGAACCGGCCTAGCCCGAACTTCTCAACGGGTCGTGAAGCGAGCGGGCGCAAGGGCCGCGAG
>JBHHYG010000519.1:0-2217 GCA_046757445.1 Acidobacteriota bacterium | reverse complement strand
GCAGCGGACATCAGATAGATACGAAGCGCGTATCATTAATTGGTGGCTAGAACCTTGGGGCCTCTGGTGGAGAAAGCGGGTACCCCGGTCTGCCTGCGGAAGACGCCTGTAGCTCAGCGAGGCGCTTGATATATTTGAGCACCCGCAGATGGATGCGGTGGATGATAAAGTCGGACCAAGCCTGCCAGTACCAGGCAGGCCACATGTTGTGCTGATACCAGGTTGTGCCCTCCAGGCGGGTCCGACCTTCCGGAAGCGGGGTGAGCAGGAACTGCCCTTCCTGCGAAACCAAAAATCCGTTCAGGTGGGGCGGATGGATCTCTCTATAAGGGGTCCATTCCTGCATTGGTGGTGGATTCTGAGTCACCGAGAACTTCAACAACCGGGGCTCGTCCCACACTTCGATCGGCTCAACGAAGGCGCCGGTGGAGAAGACGCAGCGGCGGATGGCTCCGGCTCCTTCGCCTTCGATCTCGGCTCGAATCGGGTAGGCAATCCCCAGGCGGAAGACCCAGTCCTCAGGCTTAGGTAACTCGGCGAATGAGACGAGATGCTGCCAGACCTGCTCGGGCGGGCTGTCAATCTCAATGGCAGTTTGTACCGTAAAGAGCGGTGGCTCAGGGGAACTGACATACTCAGCCCCCATCAGCGCGGGAACGGTCAGCGCGATGATCAACCCCAAGGTTGCTGATTCGGCCTTCACCCAGGGGCGTCGCTGAATCAGATAGCCGATTGAGCCGCCGACTGCCGCAAGTATCACCCCCATCGGTGCGGCCATGACTAGGCAGATCACTCCCTCGATGGCCAGGGCCAAGAGGGCCGCGGCCGTCAACAAGATCGAAAGCCAGGAAACGAGCAGGCAGCTTGGATAGCTCTGCGGGCGATGGTAGCCATACAAGAGAACCGCGGCAAACCCCAGGCAGAACGGTAGCCCAACAAAAAGGCTCATGCCGTATTGGAAGAATACCGACGTGCCGAGACCCGTTGCCGCAACGCCGAATGGAAGGATCAGCAAGAGCGCCATTGCTGCACTGCCGACGGGATGGTCCGGAAGGATCCTGTCGAGAAATGCCTTCGCACGTCCCTCCCGGGCAGATATTTCGGAATCCTTTCCCTGGTACGACGGCAGCACGCTGAGCAAGGCGAAGAAGACAAGATTGATTATCGGCACGAAGAAGAGTGCGACGAGCCAGGTGGGCAAGCGTACCGCTCGTAATCGCTTCAAGGTGAGGACGACCCCGATCCAGATGAACGGCAGCGCGATCGCCAACATTGTGCCAAGAAAGAGGGCATCGTCTCTCGAAAGCGACGTAAACCCAGCCACCTTGTCCAGGGGAGCTAGGTAGTTGAACAGGCTCCAGGGTCGGTCAAAGACAAACGTGGCCACGAGGCGATCGAGGTTGTGCTTGATGGCAAACCCAACCACTCCAACGAGGGCGTAAGGGCCACGATCTATCGTGCCATGCCACCGTAACAGTTCCGAGGGTCGGAGCTTGGGTAGGGGCTCTATCGAAGCGCCTTCAGATTTCCGAAGGGTCCATCGCATGAAGCTCGCAAGGACGATGCAGCAGAGAAGGAGAAACAACAGGAATGTTATCATTGGTGCTACTCCTTAGGAGTTGAACATTCCATGATACTGGCATTTCATGAGGACGCTCCTGTTCAGGTAAACCAGCGAAGATCCTTGAGGCCAAATGGCCTCGCTTCCGGCAGGCCTTGGCGGATTTGCTGCTCGGTGAAGAACTCCCTTGGCATGAGATCGTCCGGCAGTGTTTGGCAAACAGGCAATGGCTCGGCTATACCTTCCGCGAGCATGCGAACTTGAGCCAGCGAAATGAGAGGAGTCACCATAACCCGCTCAAAACACCATGCGAGAAGATAGTGAAACGTCACGGGCACGTGGAACAGATAAGGCCGCTTGCCAATCACTCGCGCCACCCGCCTGACCGCTTCGCTGAACGCCAGCTTCTCCGGTCCCGTGACAGCAACGGTCTGGCGTGAAAGCCGGCCCTCTACCAGAGATGCTTGAAGTATTCGCGCCATATCCTCGACAGCGATGGGGCGAACTGGCCTATCCTTCATGCCCACCAGAGCAAAGAGGGGCATTGTGAGCAGGGCGCGACTCAGATGATCCAGCATATGATCGCCCCTACCATAAATGATCCCCGCCTTTATTACCGTATAATCAAGCCCTGAGGATCGGACAATTTCTTCCGC
>JBHHYG010000518.1:0-2221 GCA_046757445.1 Acidobacteriota bacterium | reverse complement strand
GGGCGGTAGTGCGTCTGGGATATAGGCGTCCAGGATGTTGACGAGACGTGGGCTGCGGTCGTGTGCATCCCATCCAATCAGGTTATCGTATTCCGCTACGGTGAGTTTGCGCCGGAAAACAGAAGCTCAATAGAATTTCGACCGCTGTACCCCCAGCAGCAGACGTGGATTTGTCTTGGCTGGAACGGGGAATTTTAACCCGAAGCGGAAGTCGACCCAATTGGTGAGCAAGGGCACTTTCGGCCATAGCACTAAATCGCTCCGCGATAGGTTTCTGGCATTGCATTGCGGGTCGCTGATCTGGGGCGCAGCTAGCGTTTGCCGGCGGAGGGAGCTGTCGTGTTGGTCGAGGTGATTTTGCCTCGATCGATACGAGGAGCTTCCGATGAACATCCAGAGCCATAGCCAGGCGACGCCGCTACGTCAGCGCATGATCGAAGACATGGCCGCACGCAATCTCGGCCGCCATTCCCAGCGCAGCCACCTCTCTAGCTGCGAACGCTTTGCCGCCTTCCTCGACCGGTCGCCGGAGACGGCAACCGCCGACGACATCCGCCGCTTCCAGCTCTTCCTGATCGAGAGCGGGGCCAGCATTTGTAACCGCAACCGGATCATGACCGGCGTGCGGTTTCTGTTCCGGGTGACGCTGCGGCGCCACGATCTGGCGGCCGAGATCTATCATCTCAAGGAACCGCAGAAGGTCCCGGTGGTGATGAGCCAGGACGAGATCAAGCGCCTGCTGGCCATGGCGGCGAACCTCAAGCTGCGGGCCATGCTGTCCCTGGCCTACGGCTGTGGCTTGCGCGCCGGCGAGGTGGTGCGGCTCAAGGTCGGCGATCTCGACAGCGCCCAGAACATCATCCGCATCGTCCAGGCCAAGGGGCGCAAGGACCGCAACGTCATGCTGCCGGCCGATACCCTGGGCCTCCTGCGGCTCTGGTGGAAGGACCGCCCGAGGCACCAGGATAGGGATGTCGCGCCACCTGAGCGCTGGCTCTTTCCCGGCCGCAACCGGGGCCGGCCGCTGACCACGCGGCAGTTCGCGCGCCTCTTCCAGGAGACGGTCAAGAAGGCCGGCATCACCAAGCCCGTGACGCTGCATTCCCTGCGTCATTCTTTCGCCACCCACCTGCTCGAGCGCGGGGTCGACATCCGGGTGATCCAGGCGCTGCTCGGTCATGACAAGCTGGAGACGACGGCACGCTACACGCGCGTGGCGACCGGCATGATCTCGGCGGTGGACAGCCCGCTCGACGATCTCGGCGCGCGCCCTCGCAAGCGCCGCAAGACCAGAGAACAGGCCGCCGGGTAACGCCTCGGCCCCATGCGCCGCCCATCGCTCGAGGTCGCGGATATCTTCCGCGACCACGGGGCCGCTTGGCGCCTGGCCAATGCCGGCCACGTCAGCCTCGACCAGCTCAAGGTCATGAGCGCCATCGAGCGCTGCCGCACGGCGGCGCTCGGCGGACATGTGGCGCGCTGCGAGGACTGCGCCCACGAGCAGATCGCCTATAATTCTTGCCGCAACCGCCATTGTCCCAAGTGTCAGGGCGCCGCGGCCAGGGACTGGCTGGCCGAGCGCCAGGCCGAGCTCTTGCCGGTGCGCTACTTTCACCTGGTCTTCACCTTGCCAAAGCAGGTCGCCGACATCGCCTATCAGAACAAGGCCGTGATCTACGACCTGCTGTTCAAGGCCAGCGCCGAGACCATGCTCACCATCGCCGCCGATCCAAAACATCTGGGCGCCAAGATTGGCTTCACGGCCGTGCTCCACACCTGGGGCTCGGCCATGACACACCACCCCCACATCCACATGATCGTGCCCGGCGGCGGCCTTTCGCCCGACAGCAAGGCGTGGGTGTCTTGCCGGCCACGCTTCTTCCTGCACGTGCACGTCCTCTCGCGGCTGTTCCGGCGCCTAGTCCTGGAAAGGTTGCGCACCGCCCACGAGGCCGGCCATCTGCGCTTCTTCAATCATCACGCGGCCCTTGCCGATGGGGCTGCTTTCGAGCGCCATCTCGAACCGCTGCGCGAGACCGAATGGGTGGTCTATGCAAAGCAGCCCTTCGCCGGGCCCGATGCGGTGCTCGCCTACCTGTCGCGTTACACCCACCGCGTGGCCATCGCCAATCGACGGCTCGTCGCAGCCGACCAGCGCGGCATCACTTTCAGGTGGAAGGATTATCGGGCGACCGGATCAGCGCGCGACAAAACCATGACC
>JBHHYG010000517.1:0-2226 GCA_046757445.1 Acidobacteriota bacterium | reverse complement strand
CGCGCGCCTTGCGACCGCACCCTTTCCCACGCCCTCGCGACGCAACCCGTTGAGAAATGCGGGCTAGCTTCACGAGCCGTTGAGAAGTTCGGGCTAGAAGCGCACCGAGAGGCCGAAGGAAAGCTCGACGTTGTGGAGGGTGGTATCGTCGGTCAGGCCCAGCGTGTCGCGGAAGTCGACATCGAGATCCTGGACATCGAGGGGTGTGATGTGGTCCCTGAGGTCGACGCGGACGCCGATGGTGCCGAGGCCCGCCTTGATGCCGCCGCCGATGATGTAGCCGACGATCGTCTCGCTGGGATCGCTGCCCACATTCAGCTTGATGTTGTGAAGGCCGATTCCTCCGCTCAGGAACGGAGAGATCGGGCCGGGAAAGAGCAGGATCTGGATGTCGGCCTCGGCGTAGATCAAGCGCGCGTCGATGGAGCCGGCGTTGCCGATGTCGATGTTGCTGGGGCTGACCACCAGGCTGCCCTCGAGACCGAAGGGAAAGGAGAGCAAGCCGACTCTGGCGCCGTAGACGGGCGCGTTCTCGAAGTCCTCGCTGAGGCGATCCCTGCCGGCTGCAGTCACGTCGGTCAGCTTGTCGCCGATGAGGGTGCCGAGGACAAAGGTCACCTCCTGGCCAGCGGCGGCTGATGCGGGAAAGAGCAGCAGTGCCGTCATGGTGAGCAAAAAGCCGGCCAGCAGTGGCGGTGCGCGCATCGTTTTCCTCCTGTCCTTGCAACGGAGAGCTGAACCGTAAGCCCGGTGACAGAGACCCAAACGGCACCATTCTAGACTGCTCAGTCGCAAAAGGGGCTGGCAGTTTGAATCTTTTTCGTGCACTGTTTTCTTCGCAGCAGCTGTGGCTAATGCAGCCCATCATCATCAAAAGATGGTCACGGCGTGGGGTGCCTGTCGGAAGTGAAGCACCCTTCAGCGTTATCTAATGCTGAGGTGTCGCTGAGATTCTCTGCCCGGCAGGGAGCCAAGCAAGGGGAGGTGGACTGTGGAGACCAGCACAATTGCCAGGTCAGGATGGATGGAACTGTTGTGTCGCCAGGCGCGGGAGGCCGACCGTGCCGCAGCGCTCCAGGCGGCCGCGAGAGCTTGCCTGACGGTACCGGAAGCACAACGAGGCTGGGCCAGCCTCCATGACGAGACAGCAGCAGTGCCGGGGGACGTTGGCTGTTCGCCGGCTTTCCCCTACGGGTTCGAGTTGCCGGTCGAGCTGGCGGGCCAGGTCTGCGGCACCGTCGGGCTGGCAGCGGCCGAGCCGGTGAACGGTCGCGCTCATCGCCGGGCGGCCACCATTGCCGAGCTCCTGTCGACGTGGGAAGCGCGCCGGTGTTTGGCGGAGAGTCCCTCCCACCAGACGATCGTCGGCTGCAGCGCCGAGATGCGCCGGGTCGAAATGCTGGCCCAGCGCTTTGCCTGCTTGGAGGAGCCGGTGCTGATCGAGGGGGAGACCGGCGTCGGCAAGGAGTTGATCGCTCGCACCATTCACTGCCTGGGCTCGCGGAAGGCGGAGGCGCTGTGGACCATCAACTGCGCCGCGGTTCCCGAGGAGCTGCTGGTGAGCGAGCTCTTCGGCCACCGCCGTGGCGCCGTTCGTAGCCAGCGGGGCCGCCTGGAGATCGCCGACGGCGCTACCCTGGTCCTCGACGAGGTCGGCGACATGGGTCCGCAGTTGCAGGCGGCGTTGCTGCGGGTCATCGAGTACGGTGAGATCCAGCAGCTCGGCGACGAGGGCAGAGGACGGCGGATCGATATCCGGGTGATCGCCGCCACCAACCGCGACCTGGGCGCCGAAGTGGCTGCCGGGAGGTTCCGCAGTGACCTTTACTACCGGCTCAGCCCGCTGACCATTCGCGTTCCCGCCCTGCGCGAGCGGCTGGAGGATATTCCCTTGCTGGCCCGCTACTTCATCGGTTGCCTCGAGGCCCGCTGGGACCAATCCCTGGAGCTGGTGGACAACGCCGTGCAGCAGCTGCTGTCGTATCCCTTCCCGGGCAATGTCCGCGAGTTGCGCAATCTCATTCTGCGCGCCGCTGCGACCTGCGCGGAGGGGCGCATCGAGGGGCTCTCGTTACCGGATTCGCTCTTGCCGGTGAGGCCCGATCACCTCCTCTCGGTGGTTTCCGGCAACGGCAAGGTGGCCGTGGCCGGCGGTGCCGGCCCGGCGGCGGCCACCGGCCGCCAGCAGGGTGAGGGTCGCCCAAAGGGGGCCGGCAACCGCTCCCA
>JBHHYG010000516.1:0-2232 GCA_046757445.1 Acidobacteriota bacterium | reverse complement strand
AGGACACCATCACCGCCCTCCGACTGCGGGCGTGATGAGAAATGCAGGCTAGCAGGCCAGCAACGATACGCAGAGAGATTCTCGTTGAGCGGCCATTTGCTCTCTTGGACGGTCCGGAGCGGGCAGCTAGCGGCAGCTAGCCCGAGCTTCTCAGCGGGTCGTGAAGCGAGCGGGCGCCCCCTTACCAGCCCAGCAGGCGACGGAGAGCTCGCGCCCGGCGGCGAGAGACATGGATCTCCATCTCTACCGGCGCCTTCAGAAAAGCGCGGTAGGTGCCCGAGAACATTGGAGCAAGCTGATCGATCCAGGCCAGATTGACGATGGCGGAGCGGGAAACCCGAAAAAACGGTGGGCAAGCCAGCCGCTTCTCGAGCGCTGCCAGTCCCTGCCGCAGGCGGAAGCGCCCGGCTGGTGTGTGGGCCCAGGTGATGGTCTCCTCGACGATCAGACAAGCGATCTCGTCGATCTCCAGGCGAACGATCTTGCCGGCTCGGTGGGCGGCTAGGTGGCCGCTCGCCCAGCTTCTCGCTGCGGCGGCGGAGAGTGCCTCGGCCGGTGGCGGCGGCGCAGGATCCTCGCTCTCGTGCGCTGCGCCAGGCTCGGTAGCGCTGCCCATTGCATGCCGCCGCCACAGGATTCGGCGCACGCGCCGCAGGGCACGGTCGAGGTCCTGCCGCTCGATCGGCTTGACCAGGTAATCGGTGGCCTCCAGCTCGAAGGCCTCGACCGCATGATCCTCGTAGGCCGTGGTGAGCACCGCCAGCGGCCGCACCGCCGCCGGCAGCTTTGCCTGCAGCGTCCGCAGCGCCTGTAGCCCATCCTTGCCCGGCATCCGAACGTCGAGAAACAGCAGCTCCGGACGATGCTGTAGGACTGCCGAGACCACCTCATCGCCGCTGCTCGCCTCTGCCACCACTTCCAAGTCCTGGTGGTCCTCGAGCAGACGGCGAAGGCGGCGGCGGGCCAACGGTTCGTCATCGACCAGCAGCACCCGGAACTTCATCGCAACACCTGGAACCTCATCGCGGCACACGGATCTCGACGTGGGCCCCACCGCCGTCCGCCTCGCGCAGCGACAATCGCGCCGCCCCACGGTAGCTCAGCAGCAACCGCCGATAAACGTTGACCAGCCCCCCTCCTGCCCCGGCCGTGCCGGTGGCGGCACCTTCCAGCCCCTTCTCCCCAACACCGCTGGAGAGGCTGAGCAGCTGCTGGCCGACCCCCTCCGGCATGCCGGGGCCATCGTCCTCGACAGCGATACGGAGAAATCCATCCTCCCCGCTTACCTCGATCTGGACCGTCCCCCCCTCAGCCCGCGGCGCCACCGCGTAGCGCACCGCATTCTCCAGCAGCGGCTGCAGGATGAGGCCGGGGATCGGGGTGTCGATGAACGTCGGATCGACGGACCGCTCCACCTTGAGCCGTTCGCCGAGACGCGCCTTCTCGATCCGCAGATACCTCTCCACCGCCTCCAGCTCCTGCGCCAGTGAAACTGTACCCGAGGCCGAGGAGTACAGGCTGTACCGGAGCAGGTGGGCGAGATCGCCGATCAGCTCCTCGGCGAGATCGGCTTCGTCGTGGACCAGCTCGGCCAGCGCATTGAAGGCGTTGAAGAGGAAGTGGGGGTTGATCTGTGCCTGCAGCGCCTTGAGCTGGGCCCGCAGGGCTGTCTCGCGCATCGCCGCCTCGCGCGTCCGATGCGCCTCCACCTCCCGGCGCATGCGCCCGTGTGTGTAGACCGCCGCTGCGACGGCCAGGCCCAGCACCGCAGCGACAACCGGCAACGCCACCGCCTGGCGCCACACCGACAGCAAGTAGGGAATGCCGCCGTATCGCGGCGCTGCGAGCGTCCCCCAGGCGGCCAGCAGAGTGCCGAGCAGCACCACCGACAGATCGAGCGGCCGGCGCAAGAAGTCGGGAAACGAGGCGTAGCTCGGCGCCACCGCCCGCCGCACGAAAATCCCCGCAACAACACCGCAACCGAGGGCCCAGGAGGGCTGCCACTGGCCATGCAGGTACTGCAGCAGCAGCAGCGCCACCAGAGCTCCACCGAGGGTGAAGAGCAGATCTTTCAGCAGCCCGAGCTTCATCTCGTTGCCGAGGGTGCCGGAAAGAGTACCGCCTCGACAAGGTGCCTGTAGGTCACGGCGCTTCCCGCAGCAGCGGACCGATGAGATCTAGGCGCGTGTCAGATACTCGCCGCTCGCCGTGTCGACGCGCACCCGGTCACCG
>JBHHYG010000515.1:0-2233 GCA_046757445.1 Acidobacteriota bacterium | reverse complement strand
AGCTGCAGGTTGAGGGGCTCGGGGAACTGTGGTTGCAGCCAGTTGAAGCGGCGCACCTTGTACGGGCAGTTGTGGCTGCAGTAACGGGTGCCGACGCAGCGGTTGTAGATCTGGGCGTTGAGTCCCTCGGGGTTGTGATAGGTGGCGGTGACCGGACAGACCGGCTCGCAGGGAGCGTTGTCACATTGCTGGCACAACATCGGCAGGAATCGCACATCGGGGGAATCGGTCCCCTCGTCGTAGACCTCGAGCTGCAACCAGGCCATCTCGCGGCCTAAGGCCATCTGCTCCCGGCCGACAACCGGCACGTTGTTCTCCGCGTAGCAGGCCACGGCGCAGGCGTTGCAGCCGATGCAGGCATGATTGTCGATGACCATGGCCCAACGGTGCTCGGGATGCTGGTGTGCCGGGTACAGGGGCGGTAGCTGGCGTTGTTCGGATTCCTTCCTGCCGCCGGCGCTGCGCAGCGTCGTCAGTGCCACGGCCTGGGCGATACCCCGTTCCTCCTGCCGGGCGCTGCCGCGCGGACTCACCAGCTGCTGGCGTGGCCCGAGGCGCTCGACGCTGATCCCCTCCGACAGCCACAGCAGGCCGCCGGAGATCTCCTCCACCTCCCAGCTCAGCAAGTGCACGGCGTTGCCGGAACGCTGCAGAGCAGTTCGACCATAGGCAGTGTGGCCGTGGCCAATCGGCACCGCCACGACGTCGCTGTGGATCCAGCGGCTCAGTCGCGCCGGAATCCGTACCTCGCCCTCCGCCGAGCGCAGCACCAGCAGGTCGCCGTCATCGATGCCGAGCCGTTGAGCGGTGTCGGTTTGCACCTCCGCCCAGGGTCCCCAGGCTACCTGCGCGACAGGATCGGCAACCTCCTGCAGCCACGGCTGGTTGGCGCCGCGGCCGTCGTAGTGGTGCAGGGAGGGGAAAACCACCAGGTCGAAGATGGGCGATCCTGTCTCGCTGGGCTCGGCCTCCCGGCCCGCCACGGTGACCGGGTGCAGCTGCGGCAGCCAGCTGCCACCGAGGACGCTGGTATCGAGTGCCAGCGGCTTGACCTCGACCTCGTTCCACACCCCGCCGCTCTGCAGCGCCTGGCTCCAGAAGGCCTCGAAGGATGGCCCCGCCGCCTGCTCTTGCATGAGCTTGCTCCAGCGATCGCGCAGGCAATCGTGAAAGCCCTGCCAGGGCAGCGCGTCGGCAACCTCGCCGCCGAGCTCCTCGGCGAGATGAAGGAAAATCTCGCCGGCATGGCGGCTGTCGTGAAGGGGCCTGGTGCAAGGTTGTTGAAGCCCATTCACACCCGCCCGTGGTTGCCAGTCACCCCACGCCTCCAGCGGCGTCGGCAGCGGCAGCACCAGGTCAGCCTCGGAGGCGGTCTCGTCGAGGGTGGCGCTGAGGGCGACCACCAGCGGCACGCCGGCTGCTGCCGCGGCCCAGCCGCTGGACGGGGGCAGGGTGTAGCTCGGGTTGGTGTCGTGGAGCACCAAGATCGCCAACTCGTCGGCCGCCATGCGCTCGATCAGCGTCCCCAGCTCGGCGTGGGTGGCGAGAGCGGCGGCGCTCGGAGAATCGACGAGCTCGAGGGTGACGCCGAGGTTGCCGGTGGCCAGGTTGAGCAGGTTGACGGCGATATGCGCCGCCGTTGCCGTCCTGCCGCTGGCGGAGACGCCCACCGGCAGCGCCACGCCGGGGCGTGCGCGGGCGAAGGCGCGGGCCAGGTAAAGGATGGAATCGGCGGGCACGCCGGTGAGCTCTGCCGCCCGCACGGCGACGAAGGGCTTGGTGATCTCCACCAATCCTTCTCTGAGGGGCGCGGGCAAGTCGCGGTCGAGCTCCTCGACGAGGATCTGGTGGAGCAGCCCCATGGCCAGGGCGTACTCGCTTCCGGGCCGTATGGGCAGCCACTGGTCGGCGTTGGCGCCGGTCAGCGATAGCCGCGGCTCCAGCTGAACGTGCCGTCCCATCTCGCCGTTGTGGTAGCGGCGCGCCTCGGCATATCCACGCGCCTGCTCGAGCGGCGACAGCCAGGTTTCGAGAAAGTCGGCGCCGAGAGACAGAATCGTGCGAGCGCGCTCGAGCCTCAGCCGCCACACACCTTCGATTCCGAAACAGATGCGATTGGCAGCCCGCATGGGCGCGGTTTCGAAGGGCTCGTACTCCCACAGGCCGGCAGCACCGAAAGCCTCGGCAAAGGAGCGCATCAGCCCTTCCACGTCCGGCGCCTCTCCCGAGGCCT
>JBHHYG010000514.1:0-2240 GCA_046757445.1 Acidobacteriota bacterium | reverse complement strand
CTGACGCAAAATCGCTTACCCTCGCTACGGTGCCTGTTTTTCAACGGACTGCTAGTCGGCGCGAAGGCTTCCGGCATTCGGGCGTACTCGGAATGGGGCTGCTGGTCGGCTTTCGCGGGCGGGGGCTGGGGCGAAAGCTCCTCCGCGAGACCATCGACGCTGCTCACGCGGCTGGCCTCACTCGGCTTGAGCTCGAGGTTCTTGCGTCCAACGAGAAGGCCATTGTCTTGTACGAGCGCAGTGGCTTTGTGCGCGAGGGACGCAAGCGTGATGCACGCATTCTCAACAACCGAGCTGAGGACATCCTCTGTATGGCGCTTCTACGGCAACCGGAGTGACGCGCAGGCTTCAGCCGCCGAAGACGCGTTGCAACAACGGGGTGACGCGCGCCGCCGGGTTGTTGCGGATCTTCTTTTCTTCGTCGCTCAGTACGGTGAAGAGTCCCTTCAATGCCTGCTCCGTGACGTACCCGTCCAGGGACAACGACGGTGCGGAGACGAACGGAATCGCGGCAACGCGGTCGACGAGGGTGTTGTATCGCCGCGCCACGCCAACCTGTTCCATCTTTTCGCGTACGACCGGAGTGAACCTCTCGCGGAGAGCTTCGCTTGTCGTGCGCCGGAAGTAGTCGGTTGCAGCGGTGTCGCCGCCCTGGAGGAGCGAACGGGCATCGTCGAAGCTCATGCGCGTGATCGCATCGACGAACACGTCCGCCACCTCACCGGCACCTCGCTCCGCAGCACGGTTCATGGCCACTTGCAGCTCGTCGACCTGCTCAGCGTCTGAGCAGCCGAGGTGCCAGGGCGCCGAGCCATACGGCGGTTCCCACAAGCCAACACGCTGCGGCCCATCCGATATGGGCAAAGTAGGTGTCGCTCACATCTGCAGTGAGACGCATGCCCAGAGCGAGCAGTAGTGCGACTCCCAGGATGATCACAGCCGGCGGGTGGCCCAACGCGGCTTTTTCCATCTCGAGATGACCATAGATGACGTGAGTGGCAACGCCGAACGCCATCACAGCGAAGCCGCCGATGAACAGGATGTGCAGCGCCGGGATTCGGTAGTCCGGCCACACTGCAGATACGATGAGCCCGGCCGGCATCAGCCATGCGGCCGCCCAGGTGAGTTTCCTGTGAAGTCCAGGCTTGTCCGGACGACGCCAAACGCCGCCTCCGATGCCGAGTCCGACGCCAACGATTGCCGCCCGGATGAGCGGCCCGGCCCGGAGCCAGCCGAGGTGCTCGAGCAGCAGACTGAAAAAGATTCCGCCGCCGGCAGCGACGTATGCGAGTGCCCTCCAGGTCTCGCGCGGCGAGCTTCCCATGTCGGGGGGCGGCGCCGCTCCCGCCATCAACGGGAGCACTAGGCTGCCGATACCGACGGCGAAACACAGGAAGACCCCCTGTTCGATCAGCAATCGCCCGAGATCCTGTGCCCCCGGCACCACGCCTTCCGCCGGCGCCCCCACCAGCGCAGCCCCCGCAAGGCCGTGCAGCATCCCGATCGGGATGAGAACGAAGGCGGCCGGCGGCCGCCGCCCCGCCCCGCGTGCGACGAACCGGCGAATGGCAAACTGCAGCAGGAGCAGAAAGGCCCCGGCATAAGCGAGCTCCGCGAGAACCCACCTCTCGGTCATGGCGGCCGCGGTCGTAGCGATCAACGCCAGCGCCAGCATTCCCATCTCCAGCGGACTCGCCGGCGCCGTCCGCGTCCGCCGAGGCACCGCAGTGAGCATAAACCCGATCGCGAAGGCCATCATGAAGGCCTGCATCTGCACCATGCCGTGACCGAAGCACGAGTACGTGGCGGTCACCCCGAGCACGTAGAGGAGCCAGTGACCGATCCCGACCCACCCCAGCAGCACACCGAGTGGGAAGAACAGCCGGAAGGGCTGCGTGCGCCACAGCGGCCCGCGAAGCTCTGCGTACGTGTTTTCCGTTTCGGCCGTATCCAGACTCCCAGCGTTCAGTTCCATTCACCGCAGCAGTTGCCAGCTCATTGCCATCCGAGTCAACCGACTTTAGGCCTCGTGGCCACAGGCGATCGACGAGCAAACGGCCCCCCTCTCCTGAACCTAGTCATGTCCCACATTTCGTGGCTCTGAACACTGCGCAGCGAAGTTCCCCCCTTTGAAAAAGGGGGGCCAGGGGGGATTTTCTCCCCCCACAGCGGTTCATCGCTCGCGGCGCGAGGGGTACCGGCCAGGGACGGAGCGAAGCAAATCCCCCTCAATCCCCCTT
>JBHHYG010000513.1:0-2242 GCA_046757445.1 Acidobacteriota bacterium | reverse complement strand
AGACCGACGCCGGCCAGGCTCCACGACCCTGTCAGCAGGTGGGGGGCCACGAGTCCGACCGCGGAGCCGGCGGCCAGCAGGAGGGCGAAGAGGTTCCGATCCTTGCGGGGGCGCAGCAGACCCAGCCATCGTAGCGAGCCATAGAAGATGGAGATATATAGCGCCAGATAGGCGGCGAGGCCGAGCACGCCTCGGTCGACCAGCACGCCGAAGGTCTGGTTGTGGGCACGATCGGGGACGGTGCGCCAGTCCTCGAAACGGGCCAGCCGCGGCGGGTAAAAGCGACCGAAAACCAGCCGTAGGGTCTCGGGGCCGCTGCCGAGAAAAAGCCGCCAGCGGCTCGAGCCCGGCGGCCCGCCGCTTGCCGCCGCTGCATGTCCCCGACTGGATAGAAGCTCCCAGATGCCTTGCCAAAGAAGCAGGCGAGCCTGGGTGGTGCCGCCGCCGAAGTCGAGGGTCGTCCCAGGGCGGCCGATGGAGGCGATCTGGCCAGCCCCCAGGAGGTGGGTATCTAGGAAAACGGCGCTGGACAGGTAGAGGACGCAGATCGAGCCCACCAGCAGCGGTAGGATCCAGGCCCACCAAACAGGCCCGGGCATCCGGGCAGTGGTCTGTTGGACCGGCTCCTGGGTGCGCGCGCCAGCGATGCTCGAGGCGCGGCGTCGCACCAGCGGCGCCCCGAGCAGAGAGAAGAAGAAGAGCCCCGCCAGCAAGGCGAGCATCGGCCCGCGGCTTTGCGTGGCGACAAGGGCGACGAGCTGGAGGGCGACGAGGGCGCCGAAAAGACCGATGCGCAACCGAGCCGTGATACCGACCTGTCTACCAAACCCGCCAAGCAGACGGTCGCTGAGCCCGCTGGCTTTGCTGTCGGGTGCTCCCGCAGATCGGCTCGCTTGCCGGCTCACTCCAGGAAGAGGATGCCGCCACCCGCCAAGTAGCCTTTCCAACGACACGAAGATCGCCAGAATCAGATAAGCGCCGAGGAAGATCGGGTTGCCCAGGGTGCTCGAGCTCCTCGCCCCGGCTCCGCTCCAGTGCGCGGAAGCATCCAGCCCCAGTTGCTGGGCGACCGGATCGACGCCCCAGCGTTGGGCGATGGCGTAAACAGCAATCGGCAGGCTGGTTAGCGAAATCGCCGAAGCCATCCTCCGCCACTGTGCCTGGGTTCTGAAGTGTCCCAGAATCAGGAAGAAGAGGGCGAAGGTGCAGAAGGCGGTGAGGGCTCCCTGTTGACGGTCATAGGAACCCAGCCAGCTCAGTCGTGGCGCCAGCGAAAAAATCGTGCTCGCCGTGAAGGAGGCAACGGTAGCAAAGGTGGCAAGGACAAGCGGTTGCTTGACCAGGCTGTGAACTCCGCCGGATGGTCTGGTCCATCCGCCGAGGAGAAGCTTCACCGCCCAGGCACCCAGCATGAGGAGCGCCAGCGAGCGCAGCATCACCGCCTTGTCGGGCTCGAAGCTGGTATTCGAGTAGACGTTGAAGTGCAACGGAATGACGATCAGCGCCACCAGCCAGCCGGCCTCGATGAGGCCCTCGCAGAGGTGTTCGGCCGGCGATCTGTGGGTCTCGTTGCCAAGAGGCTGTGGCACGGGCCTAACTCTCAGAAGAACGGATCATTGTCCCAATTTAGGATGCCGTGATAGCGTCTATCCAGTGTTCCACATCAGGCCGGCGTCGACGTTCCGGCGGTGGGCTGGCGCTCCATCTCTTTTCGCCCTGCCGGCGCAAGGGTGCCCGTGGAGGTGAGGGGGCGACCCGTGAGCGAGGACCCCCAAGAAGTGTGGCTGACAACCTGTGAGACGAGGATCGCTGGCAGAGGGACGGATGAGCTTCATGCTGCCTACGGGATTGTTCACGCGCGGTAGGCTGGTTGCCGTTCTCGGCGTCGCCTACCTGATCGGGAGTTTTTTCCTGCCAGCGGCCCTCGGGACAACACAAGATAGCAAGGATTGGTACCAGGTCAGCGCCGCCACTGAACTGCGAAGCCAGGTCGATGGTCCCTTGGTGATCGGCGCGGCGGTGATTCACCAGGACTCCTTGGCCCCTCTGCTCGCCGCCGCCGCCAACAGCGAGAAGATCGAGATTCGCGCCGATATCATCGTCGAAGAACCATCCAGTGGTGGTGGCATGACATCGACGCGCGGCTTCGGTCCGATTCGCGGCCCATTCACCCATGCGATCACGATTATCATCACGGCTCCGGGCAAGAAGAAGCCCAAGGTGGTGACGAAACTGGTCGGGA
>JBHHYG010000512.1:0-2244 GCA_046757445.1 Acidobacteriota bacterium | reverse complement strand
GTTTGGTCTATCGTTCCGTATCGATCCACTGTGCCTCTCTCCTTTCTCCCATCATCATTTTGTATTATCTATGTATGAGGGCGAGAGGCGGGGGCATTGACCTCCCCCGCCCCGCTTGCCGCCTGGCTGGTGTGTTAATCAGATGTGACTTCTGCAAACTCCGCAGGGCCGTACGACGCGGCGCTTTTCTTCGTCTTCGTCGCCTTCGGCTTTGGCGTGACCTTCCGGAATCCTGTCAACTCGATCATCGCCTCACCAACAACGCGAATCCGAGACACGCCTGTTCCGAACCCTGCGACGGCTGCCACAGCGTACGGATGGGTGCCGGCTGATGGCAACCCGCTCATACCTGCCGAGCTACCAAAGCCGAATCCCGACGTCTTGTTCTCCGGTCGGACGATGGACTGCACCAAGGCGTGTGTCACGCCGTTATCCATCGCCTCCAAGGCCGCCTCGCACAGGACGGCAATCCACGGAGTATCCCGGCCCGTCGCCATCGCCGAGCCCACATAGTGACTCATATCCATCGGCACTGGCGCCTGTTCGGCGTTATAAAAGAGCTCGATCTTTTCTGAACTCTCATGTTTCCCGCCGAACCAGTCGATGCTGCCGTCGGCGCAATCCTCCGCCTGGTTCCGGGTCAGGCTCGTCACCTGGAAATGCCGGTCATTGATAAACTTCTCCCGATATGGCTGCGAGAAGTTTTGTGGCACCGGCATCAATCCCGGAAGCGGTGGCAAATGCGTCGAGCCTTCCAGCGTGATGCCCTGAGACGGCTTCACATCAACGTCCGTCCCCTGATTGTTGATGTTCTTGTTCTCGTTCTCGTTTACGTTCTCGTTACCGCTCCGTACATCCGTCGTTGCTGAACCACCCTGCCCAAAGGCAACCGCAGTTACGTCGTTCGTGTTCGACGAATTCAGGCTCTGCGCCTGATCGATCGCGTTCAGGTTCCCCGCGATCGAATTCGCCGAAGCGGCTTGCCTCTGGGCTTGCTGTGCCAGGGCCGGCGAAGCGACCAGCAACAACGCTGCTGTCATCAGTAGTGTCTTTCGCATCGCCTATCTGCTCCTTTCGGTCACAGACTCACCCGCCCGACCTAGCAGTTGGAACTCACGCAGACGGTTGTACTCTGGAAGTTGAGGTTCACGTTGATATTTCTGTTCGGGTTGATATTCTCTGAGTGACTGCCCGCGAATGAGTGACCCCCGTAGCTCGCGCTGTAAGAGCTCACGTAATTCGCGTTGATTCCCAGCTGCCCCTGGGTCTGTCGAACCCGGTTGGCGTTGAACGCAGCAGCCCGAGCAGAACTGATACTGATCTGCCCTTGTGCCTGGCCCTGCGCTTGACCCTGGTTCTGTCCCTGGGCCTGATCTTGACCCTGGGCCTGGCCTTGATGCTGATTTTGGTCGAAGTACGCCCACGAAGCTGCCGGCGCTGCGATCAGCATCGTGACCGTCAAGAAAACCACTAACTTCCACATAGCCTCTCCCCTTTGTCGTTACGCCCCTATGGTCCGGGGCTGGTTTGAGGACCAACCGGGCTTCGTGCCGGCTGGTTGCTGATCATGCCAACCGATGAACTCGGCAGCGGGTGCAATCGCTGGCGCTTCACCCCTGGGCTGGCCTGGAGTTGCCGCAAACGCTGCTGTCCACAGTCCAGATACGCCCGATCCTCTCGTCCCGCCATCGGTGAACACAGCGTCTCGATAGGCGCTGGGTTCAATTTGCCCACTGGGCTACGGGCCGGATCGGAGACATCTGCGGCTGAGGCTGTCCCAGCAACGAAAATGCAGCACAACACCACCGGAAAGATTTTCATGGCATATGCTCCCTCCTCCTGCTTTCGGGTTAATCGGACCTGAATTCTTCGTTCTTTCCTTAGTGCAAGACCCGATAGCCTCTTCCCGCGAGGCATCGCTTAATGACCTCCTGCTGGGCCTGGGCTGCACTCGCAGCCGCCGATCCTCCTCCCGTCACGCCACCGACAGCTGTACCGAGAGCCGCCCCTCTGCCGGGAGCACCCACTGCGGCTCCGGTGGCGGCACCCAAGGCCGCACCAAATAGCCCACCGAGCAAGGCGCCGCCGATTCCCGATCCTGCAGGGCTGATCTGCTTGGCATATTGTTGACACTCCCGGAGATCGGCCTCGTATCGGTTACTGTCTACGCCCTTCAGGTCCACGATAGGCCGGTATCCTGCACAGCCTGCCAAGACCATGACCAAAACGATGCACGCAATCTTC
>JBHHYG010000511.1:0-2263 GCA_046757445.1 Acidobacteriota bacterium | reverse complement strand
GATGATCGGTCGGGCGCCTCGGCGAAGAATCTCCTTGGATTGTGACCGTTTGGGCAGAAGCTTGACGATCCCTTGGAACCTGGACCCGTGGAATTCGTACGGACTCGGGTCGAGGAACTGGTTGAGGAGCCTGCGAAGACGGCATCAAAGCTGGTTAAGGAGTTCTTTGCAATTCCGAAGGAGGGCGCGCAATGAAAGTGGGCAAGCTACTTCGAGACATTACCGGCTGGGATGTATTCCTTCAAATGCTGGCTGTTGCCGTGTTGGTCGTGATCGGAATCATCGTCTTCTTCCTTCGGGGAGGATAGTCAGCTTCTTGTTGCGGATACCATAGCCAGAAATGAACTGAGGGAGCAATAGACAGCCGTCCGGAGCCGCGGTCTTCGTCAGACGGTCCTGCTTCTTCTCCGTAGGTGCTTCGGCATTCCTTCTCCACGTCGGTGTCACCGTAACGGGCACCGTCCCTGTTCGGCCGAGCCGTCTCACTCTCCGTCCTGGCTCCGTTTGATGGGATCAGTCGGACGGACTGCGGAGCTGATTCCGCCAGGACGGTGCTCGGAAGATCAAGATCCACCAGCCGTTCCAGCCGGGCCGCCGCATTCTCCACACTAACGCGGTCGGTCGCACCATCGGCATCGAGACGTGGATCTGCGACAGCGGCGGGTGCTTCTGGAGTCTGGGCGCCAACGTCTGCATCTATAACGCGCTCGACCGTCTGCAGGCCCCCTGCGGGGATCTCGGGTCACTCGGCTACGACGGCGACATCGTCGTCCGCACCAGGGATGACAACTCCCTGGGCTGGACCTTCGTCCACGGCCCGGGCACCGACGATCCGCTCATGGGTCAGCTTGACAAGGGCAATGGCTCCTACGTCGATCTGTACTGGATCACCGATGGGAGGGGCCGCCAGTACGGGGTCGGAGACGCCGATGGCGTAGACTACCTGACCCTGAACGACTACATCAACACCGGCAAGCACGCGGGCGGCGTCACGAATCCGTGGTCCTTCGCCCCGGGTCTGACGCGTGACGAGATCCGTGACATTCCATGGCGTTATCGATGAAGAACATAGTCATGACGAGGAGCTTGGCTGCTTGCAGCATCGCATTGCTCGTGGGGTGTTTTTCGGCCTCCACCAACGACGGGAATGGCCACTGCGGTCGATTGGGCAACTGGGTTCTTCCAGAGGAGCTTCTCGTCCCCGTCGGCGATCCTGACTCGGCTTTGGTCGCCATGTCGGAGGACATGACCCGGGCCCGTCTTAACCTCCTGGCACTCTCGATGGAGCAGAGCTGCCGGATCAAGGGCCGGTACCCTACATCCTTGGATGAACTGTTCAGATTGGAAATGCCGGAGCATGTTGGGAGACAATGCCGCCCGAATCCGGACCGCCGGGTCGATGCTTGGGGGCATGCCTTCGCATATAAGATGGACGGCGGCGTTCCGACGATTCTGTCTTCCGGTGCCGATGGCGAACTGGGGACAGAAGACGACATCAAGACGGCCAGCCCGGATGAGGATGGGAGCCGCGCGATCAACGTGGAAGCTGATTGCAAGCCGCGGACGATGCTCCTGCAGGAATAGCCCGACTCTTCACGATTGAATGGAGGTTTCTGTAAGGGCTACCACCGTCTTATGACAGAATTGAGCTCCTGCTAACTTTCTTGTCTTTCGCGCTATACAAGTACGGTAATTACGATAGTCGCCCCCACCGGGGTCATTCTCTAAGCTGCGGTCTTCACCGCCTTGTTGCTCGCGGTCTTTGCGAAACCGCCACGAAGGGTTGAGTGTGGTCGTATGTGAGCCCGCGGCTGCTAGTCGCATTGTCCCTGAGCGTGCCCCTGATGGCGTGTCGTGAAGTTGCAGCTGAAAGGGCGTGCGCGGAGATTGAGGCTGAAGTCCTGCCCGCCGCCAGCTCTGCCGTCTTCGCAAAGCACCCAAGCTGGTTACGCAAGAGCTCTGGATAATCTCGGATTCCGGCGCGCCGGGCCGAATAGGCGGCCATGTACGCCTCCGGCCCCTCGAGCGCCAGGATCTCCCTTCTGACTGGACTTGATCTCCACGCCGATTCTGGCACTCGCGCCGCCGAGGGTAAGCCGATGCGTGCACTGAGTGCCAATCTGAAATGGGGATGAACCGCCCCGGGTTTACCCGAGACTTCCTGGGTTGAGTGTCGCCACCCGTCAGCCCGCGATCCGGCGTGACCTGCTCCCCAACCTTGATCCGGCGATTACCCGACAGCCAGGCATTTGGGTGAGGCGAG
>JBHHYG010000510.1:0-2274 GCA_046757445.1 Acidobacteriota bacterium | reverse complement strand
TTCCGGCCGTGGCGGGCCGATGGTGCCGCCGGGCACCTATCGGGCGCGGCTGAAGGTGGGCGACTGGAGCCGAACGCGCTCCTTTACAGTGCGCCTGGACCCGCGCGTGGCGAAGGAGGGCGTGACCCTCGCTGACGTCACCGCCCAGGCGGAGCTGGCGCTGCGGGTTCGCGACACGCTGAGTGCCGCGCGGCTGCAGGTGGCGCGACTGCAGCGGGCCGAGCAGGAGGTGGAAGGGGCCGAGACGGCGGGGGCCGAGTCTCTGCGAAAGGGACTCGCTGCTATCCACAAGCAACTGTTGACCGCCCCGGTGCGCTACTCGCCGCCGATGCTCGTCGACCAGCTCCAGTACCTGTACGGCAACCTGAACCGCGCCGATCAGCTACCCGGTGATGACGCGGTCCGCCGGCACGAGGAGCTGCGCACCGAGCTCGAGGGGATCACCCACAACCTGGAGGCGCTGCTGCGCACTCTGAGCGGGAGCGGCTAGCCCAAACTTCTCAACGGCTTGCGGCTGCGCGAACTCAAGGGCCGCGATGACTGCGTTGCGCTTGGCTCAAGGGGCAGCGCTACCGGCGCGCGCCTTGCTTGCGCCCGCTTGCTTCACGACCCGTTGAGAAATGCGGGCTAGGAAGACGGTGCCGCCGGCAGGCGGCCGGCCAGGTAGATGGCGGTGTCGGGGTGGTAGTTCTTCCAGTCGAACCAGAAGTCCTTCAGCGGCTGAATCGTCGTCAGCTGGCGGCCGGCCAGCGGGCCGGCGATGGCCTTGCCGGAGAAATCCCACTCGCTGCCGGTTTGGGCGTCGAGCAGCACCAGGGTCTCTGAATCGGCCTTCCTGAAGAGCTCGAGCGTCTGCCCGTCGATGGTGCGATCGAAGCAGCGAACCGACTTGCCGTCGGCACCGACCACCAGCAAGATCGCCGTCTCTCCGACCTTGTCGTTGACCGGGCTCTGCGCCACCAGGCTATCCATCGGATAGGCCTTCGACGCCTCTGACGCGCTGATGCCGACGACCAGGTCGCGCGGCTGCAACGGGCCCTCGGCATCGCCGCCGGCCACCGATGGAAAGCCGGTAATCCTGGCGTCCCAATCGGCGGGCAAGTATTGGTCTTGATTGGCCTGGTCGGGCAGCAGCACCAGGCTGTTCGGGTGCTCCTGTTTCCAGATGGCGAAGCTGACCTCGTCCCAGGGAACGGGCTCGAGCCGCTTGCCCTTCAGCGGTCCCTGGATGGCCTCGCCGGAGACCTGCTGCCACCAGCTGCCGGTCTCCTCGTCGCGCATGATGAAGTTCTGGTTGTTGATGCCCTGCAGATGGAAGTGCAGCGTCCGGCCATCGACCACCGAGCTCCACACCAGACCGGTGTGGCAGAGTGGTCAGTAGGTGGCGACCAGCGCCACCCCGGCCAGCTCGTCGTTGACCAGATGGTGGTAGCCGAGCAAACCCACCGGATAGGCCTTTGCCTGATCGGAGATCTCCACGCCGAGGACCATCTCGGCGTCGGAGATCTCGGCCGCGGAAACGGCAGCAAAACCGACCTCCGCGATCGGCGTGAAGATCCATTCGACGATCTGCTGTTGCGCCACCCAGCTCGCAGCGGCCAAAAGAAGAAGGGGTACGGCCAGCAGCGAGCGGCCGAGCCAGGAGCGCGAGCCTTTCCAGAAGCGATAATAGGCGAAGGCTCCGAGCGCGAGCAACGCGATCGTCAAGATCGGGCTCCAGCGCGATAACAGATAGGAGACGGCCAGGTCCGTCTCACTCTGCTGGCCCATCGGGTTGCCCAGCAAGATAGGGCCTGCGACCAGACCGAGAGCGACGATAGGAAGAACGATCAACAGCACTACGTGTATCTTTTGCATCAGCACTCCCCCTGCCCGCAGCTGCCACCACTCGGCCGCCCATCTCGCTGGGCCACGATAGCATCACGCCGATCCCTCGCCAGTCTCGACCCCACGCTTGCCACCTGTCAAGAGACCAGCGTATCGAACTCGGCGCCATCATCTGCATGAGCCGGTGTTGCAGCGAGCTATTCGACAAGCCGTTCTCAGAGCCGGAATTCCCAAGCGCGCGTCCTGCCATACGCTACGCCACTCGTTCGCCACCCACCTGCTCGAGCAGGGCGCCGATATCCGCACTGTTCAGGAACTACTCGGCCACAAGCATCTCAAGACCACCATGATCTACACTCACGTTCTCAACCAGGGAACGGGCGTGAGGAGCCAGAGGTTGCGTCAAAAGGTGTGTAAAAGCTCAGGCGGCATAGCTTTCTGGTTGAC
>JBHHYG010000509.1:0-2278 GCA_046757445.1 Acidobacteriota bacterium | reverse complement strand
AGCGGTAGTAACGATGTAGCTGGCCGGCGTAGTAGCTCTCGAAGACGTTGGCGAACTCGTAGAGGAACTCCAGCAACTTTGCCGCTCTGTCTATTACACACATCTTTACGAGGCGATGCAGCGGCAGTGATCGGGCGGAAGCGCTCTCATGCTCAGGTGTTGCAGAGCTGGCGGCGGAAGTCGCCGGCGAGCGGATAGATCCAGATCCCCTTGATGGGTTGGGCATTGCGGTGTTTTCGGTCGAGCTTGCCACGCCCCTGGGTGTCGCCGAGGTATTGCCAGTTGGCGGCCTTGTAGCAGGTGCCGGTGAACCGTGGCTTCTCGACGAAGGTCTCGAGCAAGACGGGACGATAGGCGTAGCGGGCCTGCCAGTCATCGGGCAAGCGTCTGGCGACCAACCCGAGGGTGCGCGAGGCGAGGTTTCGATACCGTATCCAGGGCACGATGAGGAACCGTGCATTGTTGACGATGAGACGGAGGTTTCGCTCTCGCTGCTCGGCGGTCCAGCCGATGAGCGCGTCTCGGGGTTTGAGCTTCCAGGCGCTCGCACCGAAGCCGAGCAGGGCAACGACCTGGCCGGCGGCCCGCACGAGATAACGCATCTGAGCGCCCGGCAGCAGCTGGTGGCCGAGGTAGTGATAGCGCTCGATGTACGCGTTCCACAGCAGGGACTCGCGCTTGGTGCTCACCGGGTCGACGCGGAGTTCCTTCAGGCAGATCTCGGGCCGGACCGAGGGCTCATCAACGGCGCGCTCGATGTCGGGATACGACCGATACCTCACCGGCTTGGGATTTCTCGGCGGGGGCAGGGTGATGAGGCCGTCGGCCTGCATCCGCAGCAACGCCACCCGGCAGCTCATGTCCTTGAGCCCCCCATCGACCCGGCGCCACTCGAGCCGCCGGCACAGCTCGAGCGAGAGGCGGTAGCGGCTCAGCGGCGGGCGTTGCTCGAGCAAGGCGCGAATGAGGGCGAGCTCCGAGCCCGAGAACTCCCGTGCGCAGTAGCGCATCGCTCAGCCCCCGCCCCCCTGCCCCAGGGCCTCCTTGCACGCCCGCACCACCAGCACATCCTCATGCAGGCGCATCCAGCCCCGCCACAGCACGGTCATCCCGGGCTCCCCGTCGCCTTTGCGCCCCAGGTGGCCGCCGACTCGGCCTATCATGCGCACTACCTCGCGAAGCGTCGGCGGCTCGGCCGGGGGCAGGCGCTGGGTGAGACGGATGTGCAGCGCTTCAATCTCCTCGGGGGAAAACACCTCGGTGGCCGGGGCTTGGGGCTGTACCCGGGCCAGATAGCCCACGTACATCAGGCGAACGGCGATGATGGAGAACAACGTCAGGTAACGCCCCAGACGCTCGGCGCTCTCGAGCAAGCAGTCCTCGACTTTGCAGCCCGACTCGAGCACCTTGTGCCAGGTCTCGATCCCCCAGCGCTTGGCATACCAGTGCACCTTCTCGGCGGCGCTGCGCAAGCCCCCGACCGGCAGGTTCGTCAGCAACACCCAGCCGAGCGCCGTCTGCCCCGGGGCTGGGGTACGCTCGGTGGCCCCAATCACTGTCACCCTGACCGGCTCGTCCATGCCCGACGCCTTGGCCTTGCCACGGCGCGCCGGCGCCTTGACCGTTACCGCCACCGTGCGCACCTCGACCTCGGCGGTGCGCCCCTGACGACGGGCGTTGCCGGGGATCTCCACCGCGACGGTGCCCAGCACCTCGGCATCGAGCAGCGCCTGCTCGATGGACGCGCTTCCCTGGCTATCCTCGGCCACCAGCACTCGGTCGGTGCGCGCTCGGATCACGAATGCCGCTTCCACGGCGGTGGCCTCGGCGAGAAACTCGAAGAAGTCCGATTCCCGATCGGCTACCGTGACGACCTGCACCCCCGGCGCGGTCCGCGCGAGCGTCTCGCGCAGCCCCAGCAGCCACTTGGAGCTTTCCTTCTCCTCGACCGGCGTGCACTGCAACCGCTCGATCTTCTCCTGATAGCCTTCCTCGGGCACGGGCTCACGCGCCCAGATCCGCTCGCTCAACACCCCCAGCGGCACGCCCGAGGTCGTGAACGCCAGGGCGTTGTGCATGATCAAACCCTGCCCCCCCTCGCCATTGCTGCTGCCGATCGGGCCCAGCCCCTTCGTTTTCCGATGCTCACCGTAGGAGAAGAACACCGTGTCCTGGACCACCAGAGCCGGGCCGGCCACCGCCGCCATGCGCTTCATCGTGGCACGGATATGGGGCTCGAGAATCGCCTCGGGGCTTGCCTTGGCGTTGTTGAACACAC
>JBHHYG010000508.1:0-2278 GCA_046757445.1 Acidobacteriota bacterium | reverse complement strand
ATCCACCGTCTCCCTCCGGGACAGCGAACGCGGCGACCGCCCAAAGTCGCGGAAACGTGCGACTATTGGGACCGGGCGAGTGTTTGCCGTCTAAGACTTGGGCTCGTCCACAGAGGATCCGGAGCTCATACTCCGGGTCCTCGCTTCTTGGCGGACACCCTAATCGAAATCCAGGAGTCGGAGACGGCCTGCGGGTCGCCAACCGGCTCCCCGCTACGACTCCCTGCCGGCGCTTCGCGCCGGGCTCGACCTGCGGCCGAGGCGCCCGTAGGGCCCCTGGTCTGAAGGATTGAGGGAAGAAAAACCAAGAGAAGAGGGAGCTGGTACCTCCCCTCGACCTGAAGAGCGCAGCCGGCGAGAAGTCCAGATTTCTCCAGTTTCAAGTGATCGTTAACATGCGATTCTGGTTCACTCGATGGCAGGTACGTGTCTGGCCCCGACCAAATGCCATATACCAGCTGCGGAAGGGGTAGGCTCGAAGCGGTCAGCTTGGCTCAGCCGAGCAGCCGCGAAGCGGGCCGAACGAGGAGCACCGATTCGGCGCGGGGCTTTGCGCCCGTGACCACTGAGAGCCCGTCCTCCCCGGCCAGCAGGGTCAAGACGATGAGACGGTCCCCATCGGCGTGCCAGGACGAGTCGGCGAAGATCGCCGACCCGGCGCGCCCCTCGCTCCAGCTCTGATGTTCGTGACCCGGCTGGTTGGCGTGGGTGAGCTGGTGCTTGTCGCTTCCGTCGGCATTCATGATCCACATCTCGGTGCCCCAGTAGTCCTCACCCCAGACGCCCTTCCCGGCGCCGTTGCCGCTGATCCAGGCGATCTTCGAGCCATCGGGCGAGTATTGGCCGTGCTCGTTGTAGCCCTCATGGGTGAGCTGGCTGAGGGAGCCATCCCGCAGATGGAGAGTCCAGAGGTTGGAGAGCCGCGCGCTGCGTCCCGCCTCGAGGGGTGCGGTGAAGATGAGCTTCGATCCATCCAATGAGAACCCGTGATTTTCGTGAAAGCCCTCGACGCCTGGGATGTACTCGGTGATGTTGGAGAGCCACGGTGTCGCTCCCTCCTCTTCGAAGTCGGCGACCATGAGCTTCCACAGGCCCACCTCGTGACCGGGCTCGCCGCTCGCGGGACCGTAGAGCTCCGACCAGGCGAGGCGCCGGCCGTCGTGAGAGAAGTGTGGGTGGAGCGTTCCAGCGAACCGCCCTGAGACCTCTCGGATCCGCCAGACCGCTCGCGTCTCGAGGTCCATGAGCCACAGGTCGTTCAGGACCCCGGCCCCGGGTGTAGTGATACCGGTGAGCGTGCTCTCGGCCTTCTCCGCCTGGAAGACCAGGTAGCGGCCGCTGGGATGCCAGGCCGGCTGGCCGTTGTTCCGGGCGGGCAGGCCCTTGGCGCCACCCGTCAGACACTCTTCCCCGCTGCCATCCTCGGCGACCTGCCAGACGTCGTAGTAGCCGTCCTGGCCCCGGCGGTCGAAGGAGATCCACTGCTCGCCGGACCCGAGCCAGTCCACGCGGCCCCCCTTGCGGATCAGCGTCTGGATCACGGTCTCGTCACCGATCGGTCTCGTTGTGTCTGTACTCATGACTGCTTCTCCTTTGCGCTCGCCGGCGACTCGCCACCAGCCGGGTGCTCAATGGTCGATCAGGTTACGCGGTGAGAACAGCACGGCCTCGGTGAGCGGTGCATATTGAACCATCAACGGCCGGCTGCTGAGTTCGATCTCGCCCAGCTCGTCGCAGATTGGGTGGTCGGTCCCGATCGTCAGCTGGGCGCCTCCGCCCCAGCGTTCGCCGTACTCGAGCGGATCGACATAGAGGTTGGCCACCAGCGGAACCCCGTCCTTCACCGAGTAGGTCACGTAGCGGGTGCGCTTTCCGCGGCGGGTCGGGAGCACCGGGCTCTCGAGGCGCAGGATCTCCCGGCCCCCAACCGCCAGACGAGCCGCAAGCGAACCCGGCTGCCGATCGAAGCTGATGTCGGCAACGAACTTGGGATAACCATAGAGATCCACGCCGCCGACACGCGCGATCTCGGTCGTCACGGGTAGGTGCCATACATAGGCGGTGACGCACCGGCGTGCCCATTGAGCGGCCAGGTCCAGACCGGGAATCGAGGGCCTCCCAAAAATGATCGGCAGCGCGACGCTGAACTCGTTGTAGGGATCGATGTCGGTCTTGCGGTACTCGAAGGCCGAGAAGGCGACCAGACATCGACCGGGTCTGAGCTCGACCGGCCGCATGTTCGCATCGGGAAGGTAGGGGCGCACGCGCCGGGTCGCGG
>JBHHYG010000507.1:0-2290 GCA_046757445.1 Acidobacteriota bacterium | reverse complement strand
CGCTTGGCCTCCTCGACCGGCGTGCGCAGGGCGCTGAGCTCGGCCTGGGAGACCTGGGGCTACCCCGTTTCGGTGGACAGTCAAGGACTTGAATGAGTAGCAGTAGTAGTAGTGCTGTGGCAACTTGTGGGAAACGTGGAGCGTTTTCCAAGTGTAGGTGGGAATCGCGCAGCGATTTCCACCGGAACATCAGTTTCCACAGCCTGCAGCGCCACCGACATTCTCCTCTCGTAGCTGATCGGCGACTCGTTCCCCAACGAGGAATGACGTCGCCTCGGGTTGTACCAGGCCTCGATGTACTCGAAGACAGCCATCTTTGCCTGCTTGACGCTCTGGAACACCTCGCGGTCCAGCAGCTCGCACTCGAGCGTCGCGAAGAAGCTCTCGCACAGCGCGTTGTCGTAGCAGTCGCCGACCGATCCCATCGACGGGATCACGCCGGCCTGCTCGCAGCGCTTTCCGAACGCCACCGATGTGTACTGCGATCCCTGATCAGAATGATGGATGACTCCCTCTGGCCTCCGTTGCCAGATCGCCATGTTGAGCGCCTCCAGCACCAACTCGGTGCGCAGGTGTGTCGCCATCGACCAACCCACGATCCGCCGACTGAACACGTCCAGCACCACCGCCAGGTACAGGTATCCGGCCCACGTCGTGACGTAGGTCAGATCGGCGACCCAGAGCCGATCCGGAGCATCGGCCTGGAAGTTCCTGTCCACCAAATCCGGCGCCGGACGCGCCTTCTTGCTGCGCTTCGTCGTTTTCTTGAACCGACGACGGGTGACACCCTCCAGCCCCGCCTGCCGCATCAGGCGAGCTACTCGGTTGCGGCTCGCTTCGATTCCCTGCGCTTGGAGCTCCGCGTGCATCCGCGGCGCGCCGTACGTCCCACGGCTCATCTCGTGGATCTGCTCGATCTGCTCGGTCAACTCCGCGTTCGCCTGATCTCGGCACGACTGCGGCCTGCTGTGCCACGCATAGTACCCGCTGGTGGAGACCTCCAGCACTCGGCACATCGTGACCACCGGGTAGTGATCCTGGTTGGCTCTCACGAACTCGAACTCTTCGGCGGTACCGAGTCGGTCTCCCGAGCGAACCAGGCGGCTGCTTTTGCGAGAATGTCCCTCTCTAACTTCAGCTGCCGCACCTGCCGCCGCAGCCGCCCTATCTCCTGCCTGTCCTCGGTCGTCAGCCCTTCGCGACGACCCTCATCGATGTCCGCCTGCTTCGCCCACTTACGGATCGTCTCGTGCGACGGTTCGAACTCCGACGACAGCTCTGTCGCTGTTCGACCGGCCCGTACCAACTCCACCATCTGCCGCCGGAACTCCGGCGCGTACGGCTTCCTCGTTCTCGGCATCGTGGACTCCTTTCGACCAAGTCATAAGGTGTCCACCGACTTGGGGCAACTCCAACTCCCTTGATTGTCAAGTAGTGGGGGCGAAGAACTTCTCGCCATCGAACAGCGCGTCGTGCTTGAACATGCCGTAGAAAGCGTGAATGAGCTTGCGCATGACGGCGACGTTGGCCTGCATCTTGGTCTTGCCTCCATCGAGCAGATGCTCGTAGAAAGCGTTGACGTTCGGTTCCCACTGGATGGCGACCAGGGCGGGCATGAACAGGGCGCGGCGCAGGTGCTTGTTGCCGGCCTTGCTGATTCGGGGGCGCTTGTGGACCGAGGTACCGGACTCGAAGTGACGAGGATCGAGCCCGGCGTGGGCAACCCACTGGCGGACGGTCATGCCGGGCGGCAGCGTCTCGAGTTCGGCCAGGATCTGGATGGCGCTGGCGTCGGCGATGCCCTTGATCGAGCACAGCTGCCGGAGACGCCTGGCCAGTCGGGGGTGTTCAGCCACCAGCGTCAGGGCATGGTGACGGAGGCCCCGGATACGATCTCGCAGATGCGCGATGTGCAGCTGGACATCCTCTTGGACGGCAGCACCTGCGGCCGAGCGGCCGGCCGCATGGAGCCGATTGCGCTCCTGCGAGAGCATCTTCTGGAGCCCTTCGATGCGGCGCGCAAGAGCCCGCAGCTCAAGCACTTCCGGGGCAGGAGGCTGCCAGGATACGAACGGCATCCGGCGGGCGAACTCCAGCAGCACGTCGGCGTCCAAGGCGTCGGTCTTGGAGCGTCGCAGGAAGGCGCCGGCGAAGTCCCGAACAGCCTTGGGGTTGGCCACCATGAGCCGGACGCCCCTGACCCTGTGCAGCGCCATGGCTGGCTCGAGGCTGTAGATGCCGCTGGCCTCCAGGCACACCCAGGCTCGCTGGCAGCGCTTCTTGATCCAGC
>JBHHYG010000506.1:0-2291 GCA_046757445.1 Acidobacteriota bacterium | reverse complement strand
GCCCGCGCCCTTTCCCACGCCCTCGCGACGCAACCCGTTGAGAAATGCGGGCTAGTGTCTTACCGACCACGGGTTTGGGGTCCGGGTGCTGTGGGAGAAGGCGGCGTTAGCCTAGCCGGTATCTCCAGATGCGATCAACGGGTGTTCCTGTCGGTGTAGGAGATCGCTTTTCGGCGTTTCGTGCAAGGGCGGGGAGGTTGTTGTAGGGGCGGGTTCGATCCGAACATCGAATCCTAACCTCTGACTGGTACCGATTTGGGACTTCGGTCAAGCACCGAGTTACTGAGATAAAAGGTGGTACTAACCCCGGGACCTGGTCACCCCTACCGGAGCCTTCGGATCAGGTCGGCGATGGGCGGCGCAGGCTGGCTTCGAAGATACTGCTCGACGCCGTGGATGAGGGCTTCGCGGACCGCCGCCACCTCCCGGAAGACCTCGTCGGGGCGTTGGGAGAGGGCGAAGCCGCATGCCGACTCTCGCATCTCCGTCCCGACGAGGTTGATGAGAACAGCTTCCCCGTTCATACCGCGATCGACTTGTTCGCCGAGGGCGATGAGCGCCGGGGCATCGAGTTCATCGTCTTGCTTGAAAAACCAGGCGAGATCGTAGAGGTCCTTTTCGCCCGCCCGACTCACCAAGGTTGCGGCCTTCGTCTTCAAGAGGGTCGCGAGCTCGGCCACGACGACGCCATCGTCGGCCTCGATGGCGGTGCCGACAGCGAAGAGGTTCGGGTCCAGGACCACCTGCACCGTGAAGTCTTGGCCGTCCAGCCGGCACGTCGCGTGATGGAAATGCGCCGAGCTTCGTTCGTCCGCGAACGAGGAACCGAGCTCGGCGAGGGACCTGACTGCGAGGACGGCGGCTTGTTGTGCCGGCGCGTCGGCGGTGAACAGATCGAGGTCGTCGGAGCGCCGGTGGCCCGCGTAGTAAGCGGCGAGAGCGGTCCCCCCGACCAACATCGCTCCATCGATGCGCTGTGCGAACACCTGCCGGAGCGCGCGATACAGGGGAGGCGGCAAGACCTCCGCGGCTAGGCCGCTGTTCGGTTTTCGTGCCAGGCCCATAGCGTCTCCAGCTCGCAACGACGGATCGGGTGAAGGTGGCGCTTGTAGCTCGGGAACTTCTTCCAGACCGAAGGCCCGAGAGCCTGCTCGGCGGCGAAGAGTCCGTAGATCTCTACGAATCGAGCGAGTGCCCGCGGCTCGCCGGAATTCAACGCCACGGCGAAGTCGTCGAGGTCCGGATAGAGGCGATCCCAGAGCAACGTCGCGCGAGCCCGGGCGCGGGTGTCGGGGTCGAAGCACGGAAGCGGCCTGGCGAGGTCCTCGACCGGGACATGCAGCGTCTCCCCGAGCCGAATCAGGTGCCGGCCCTGGAGGTTGGCCTCATCGCCGCGAAACCATAGCGACACGGCTTGCCGGCTGACGCCGACGCGTCGCGCCAGCTCAGCGCGACTCCAGCCCCGCGCCTTGAGGAACGCCCCGAGAGTCCTGGTATTCACCATCTTGCTAGTTTGGGACGGGTGCAGAAGCCTGTCAAGTGTACTTGACGGAGCCGTCGGGATGCCGCTTGCAACCCACAGGCTCCGGAACATCGAATCCTAAGCCTCTGACTGGTACCGACTTGGAGCTTCGGTCAATCGTGACGCATCCGAGCGCGGCAGGTGGTCCGTCGAGAGGTCACCTTGCACGAGAGTTCCTCGACGCGCTCGGTTCGACCGGCGGCTGCGCCATCTGGTATCCACAGCTCGGATTCCGGCGCCGGCTGACGCACGCCACTGCCGATCTTGAGGTGCAGGGTGCTCGGTTCCTTTTTACAACCTCGCCGTTACTTGCTCCCTGCGCAGCTTCCACTCCTGGCTGGAGAAGATCTGTGGTGTGACCTCGATGAGGCGCGGCAGCATGTAGAAAATATCAGTCTGACTCCACGGCGAACCTTGACGGTTGCGTAACCCCTGCCGATTCAACTCCTCTGCCACCCGTGAGAGGGGCTTATCCTCGACGATCGACTCGAGCATGAGCACCATGGCCCCTTTCTCGGACGGGCTTTCCTCGAGATGCTGGCAATCCTCCGCTACCCTGAGGCCATAGGGCAGCTCCGTTTTCAGTCGGCCGGCGTCTCCGGCAGTACCTTCCAGCGGCCTTTCCCATTCGACGGCAACGGGTGCTGGCACAGTTTGAGGTTTGGTTTTTGCCTCTCTCTTTTTCTCAGGAGTGTAAATTGTGACTATGACTAATGGAGGTAGCCTCAGAAAGTGTGGAAAAAGTAAAGGCGGTGTAGCCTTCCGGGGT
>JBHHYG010000505.1:0-2297 GCA_046757445.1 Acidobacteriota bacterium | reverse complement strand
TGGCGACGAACCTCGAGTACTCTGTGCCCGAACTCTGGCACTTCATGTGTGGTCGGGCGTTGTCCCATTCCTAGTTGAAACTCAGAGTTGACGGTCCCTCGTTCTTTCTTGCTTCGCTCGACATCAAGATCCCGGCAGCAGAATGCGAAGCGTTTCCTTGCCGCTCGGGTTCATCGGATCTCCTCTGGTGCTGAGCATTCAAGCTCGTCTTCGAAGGATCCGAGTTGCTTCGGCGAAAAACGGCCTCCGCATTTCGCCTGTGAGAGCATTTCTCTCCTTCCCAGGTCCCAGAGGACCTGGATGTTCGCGCCGATCGACTCGGCCGACAAGCACGCCCTACTCCTCCGTGCCCGTCGCCGGCAGCGTGTCTTCCCGACCCAGCGCCGCGCGCAGCATCCACAGGTCCCGATGACCCATGATCTTGCGCCAGCCCTCCTCGGCGTCCAAGAAAGCAGCTGTCGCCCAGCGCTTGACCATGCTCCCGTCGCGCCACCGCGTCACGCGCCGCGTCCGACGCCGCAACGCAGAGTTCGGATTCTCGATCACATTCGTGTTGGTCAAGCACCGATGCAAACTCGGCGGCAGCTCCAGACGATTCACCGTGAACGTCTCCTCCAGCCCCTCCAGAAGGCTCGCCGCCGCGTCCGGGTGCTCCACCTCGAGCCACCGAGCCTGTTGCTTCAACCGATCCATCCCCTCCCTGGCCGAGAGCTTGTACGCAGCCTTCATGGCCGATCGCACCTGAGGCTTCAGCTCCTTGGGGACTTGGTCCACCACGTTGCGAACCTTGTGAAGACGACAGCGCTGCACCGCTTGCTCCTCCCCGAACACCCGGTCGATCGCCGACCGCAGGGCCTTCGAACCGTCGATCACGAAGAGATACGGCACATCCGCCCGGACTCCCCTCTCCACCAGGTCCGTCAAGAGCTCGGTGACCACCACCTGGTTCTCACTGGCCCCCTCGCGAAGTCCCAGCAGATGCTTGCCACCGCCGCCGTCCACCCCCACAACCACGATCACGTGATGCGGCCCGAAGCGCACCCCATCGATGTAGAGCACCAGAAGATCCACCGCATCAAACCGGCGCTCGCACAGCTCCTGCAGCTGCTTCTCCGTCGCCACCTGGACCTGACGGCTCACCGAGGACCGCGACATCCCCACCGACTCGGCCATCTGCGGCAAGACCGCCCCGTAGTTGCGCGTCGAGACCCCCCGCATCAGGATCTCCAACATCCGCTCGCTCACCACCCCGTCGTCCTGCAGGGCCTCGTACGCCGGAATCGAAACCTCGGCCCCAGCACCGCCGCCACGACGCCGAAGCCGCGGCTTCTCCACGCGCACCTTGCGCTCGGGAAACTGCACGTAGCCTCGCTGGCGCCCGTGCCAACGCACGTCTTCGCCCTTCTTTCCCCGTCGGCGCCGCCCGGCAATCTGCTCGGCAGAGAGTACCAACGAGCGCCTCGATGCTCGCACGACCAACCTCGTCCACCAGCTCATCGACGGCCAGCCGGCTCGACTCCACGAGCTCCAGCATCGGAAGCAGAAGCTCCCCGTGCTGGGCCAAATGCTCGGCCAACTTGCGGGTATCCCGCTTCGAACAAACGTGATAGGTTCGCCTCATGGCGGTTTCCTCCCTCTAAGGGTTTCAATCAACATGGCGATTCTACTCGAATCGCCGGGGAGGAACCGCCTCCTCTCTTTTCAAGTTTCAACTGTGTTCAGGACACCGCCCATTCATCACGAGCCCAACGAGCCAGAAGGTGAGAACTTTCTCACACCAGATCTGGCAGAGGAGTTACGAGCGTATCCTCGCGAGCTTCTCTTGACTCGATCGTGGTGTATGATCTGTAGGAAAGACTGAATCGCCTTGTCTGCGGGGGTGCTGTGCCTACAAACAGGCTGGTACACGTTGGGGTGGCTTGATCCGAGATGCGATTCTGCTAGATAGTAGCTGTTCGAGCGACTGGCTGCTTCCACGCCTGGCCTCCGAGCCGGCAGAGAACGCACGGGGCGCACGCTTCCCTTTCACTTAGCCTGCAAGGATCATGGATTTCCAGATGACGCAGCCAATCAATAAGACCATGGATCGAGAAGATCTTCTTACCGATGACGGTCAGGCCTTTGTAGCTGAGCTTAATCGTCTAGCAATGACTCTAGAGAGGCGCGATCTTCCCGTAACGTCGTGGTATGGTGGGCTCCCCGAACCTCGAATCGGGCCATCCATCGCTGGTGTGAAGGTTCTTGCCAAACGAATTCTTGGGCACCGAAGACAGCGACGCATCGTTGGCGAGGTAAAC
>JBHHYG010000504.1:0-2306 GCA_046757445.1 Acidobacteriota bacterium | reverse complement strand
GGTAGAAATCGATCATGGTGCCAGGCAGCTTCGGGTCGAGGTTCCGCACAACCTCGATGCCGTTGACGGAAAGCTGGTGCTCCTTCAGCTCGAGCGTCTTCTCGAGGATCCCGTCGATGTGCAGGTACATTCGCTCCGGTTTGCGGCCACGGGAGAAGTCGAGAAGATTCTTGACGATACTCTGGCATCTGAGAGCCGAATCGTTGACATTCTTGAGGTCGCGGGCGATGTGCGCGTCGCCGTTGCGAGACAGGACGAGCTGGGAGAACCCGACAACACCCGTCACGGCGTTGTTCAGCTCATGCGCCACGCCCGATATGATCTCACCGATCACCGACAGCCTGAACTGCTTGTTGAGGCGTTCGGCCATCGAGTTGAATGAGTCGGCGAGATCCTGGAACTCGTCACCGCTGGTCACCTCGACGCGGGTGTTGAACCTCTGCCGCGCGATCTCCCGCGTCCCCCTCATCAACTCCGCCAGCGGAACGAGGCTCCTCCGGATCTGGCGCGTGCTGAGCAGGAGCACAACCCAGATGGCAAGCATAACCACGAGCGGAAAGCTGCTCCTGAAGGCGGCCATGGGGGCCATGACATCCGCCCTCGCCTCAGCAAGCACGAATGTCAGCTTCGGCATGCCGAACGCCCCTTTCAGGAAAGCCGACCAGTAGTAAGCGACATAGGGCTTGCCGTCATGCTGCCACTCGAAGTGCCCCGAGTAGGAGCGATGCATCGCGGCCAGCACGTCATCCGGCAGGATGATCGGAGCCTGCAGAGAGCAAGCGAGCGGCTCGTTCGCCTCACCCAGAACGCAGAACTCCGTACCGCCGGAAAACGAGCTCGCAGCGGCGACGTTCCAGAGATAACTCCCTCGAACCACCCCGACGAGGTGCCGCTCCTCGGCCAGCGCTCGCGAGGTCTTCCGTATCATGACCATCTGAGGCCTGGAGTCGGCCGCACGCAGCGTCAACAAGAGAGTTTTTCCGGCGGCCAGGTGCCGCCTCTGCGGGGGAGTCAATTCAGGGAAGCTCTCGATTCCGCGGGTGACGGCGCGTTGTGTTCCACCAGCGGTCACGACCGTCACGGCCGAGAAGCGTTCCTCGAGCCGCTCTTTGAGGATCCGCGATGTGCCCCCGAGGGGCTGTGCCGGGGCCTCCGCGATGTTTCCCTCGAGACTCTTCAGGATGATCTCGAGGATCACAAGACGTTCATGGATCGCCAGGCCGGTGATCTTGCTCGTCCGGTGCAGTCGCCGCTTGCTCTGCTCGCTGAGCTGATGACTCACGTGGACGAAGGACAGAAGAGCAAGGACGACCGTGGGAACGAGCGCACAGCTGATAAAGAGGACGAACAGGCGGCGGGCCAGTTTGCTGCGAAGGAAGCTGATCTCGAGGCTCATCCCTGATCACCCCTTCAGTATTCCGAGGCGAGCCCGATGAAGGCACCATCACTGGCTCGGATGATGTCGTCGCGACTTGCCTTGGCCGTGAGGGGAGGCTTGCTGCTGCCGTCCTTGCCCATGCTGTAGAGGTCGTACTCCGAGTTCAGCGGCACGAGGTTGTGATCCTTGCGGACCTTGCCCTTGGATCCGGGAGGACCATCGATGATGTTCAGGTACTGATAGGGGTTTCCCCACGGATCAAGCCTCGCTCCCCCCTTGAGCTCATCGAGTGAGTCCGGAAGGCTGCCCGTCCCCATTTCAAAGTTCATGATGGCAACCGACAGTTGCCGGATGTCCGCGATGGCCTTCGTTTGTCTCGCCTCGTCGATGTAGTCGCCCAGAACCGGGACGGCGATCGCCGAGAGCGTCCCGAGGATCGCTACCACGAGGACCAGTTCGACGAGCGTGAGACCAGACTCACCTCTTCTAGCCGGGGGACCGAACGATCCGGGTTGAAGCCAATTCACACAGGCAAGAGAAAGACCCGTCATACGTAACTTTCCGCGGAATGCATGCAGAACATGAAAGTTATCCAATATGGTTCCGGCCGGAACAGGGGGTCAAGCTCCCCGAGCCGCGGGCCCGGATGCCCCCGGCGACGCTGCGCATGCGCGCTCGCGGGCCTCTCCGCCCGAGGGGACCCTGAGGATGGACACCATGGTGGGCCCAGCAGGGATCTCTCCTCGAGCGTCAGGCGAAGTGGCAGAAGTCGCGGGGTGAATTCCCTTGGTCGACCAAGCGCCGCGTGGCGGCGATGCTTCGAGATTCGGTGGTGCAACTCTCGGAAGCTCCATCGTTGTCCCAAGAGCCCGACGACGGAGGGAATCAGGGTAGCCGAGGGAGGTTCTTCATCACAGATGGTAAGTTC
>JBHHYG010000503.1:0-2309 GCA_046757445.1 Acidobacteriota bacterium | reverse complement strand
TCCTCGCGGCCCTTGCGCCCGCTCGCTTCACGACCCGTTGAGAAATGCGGGCTAGATCCTCAACCACCGATCGTGCCTGGCGGTGGCGCGGCCAACGATGGCGCCTCGAGCTAGACGCGGAGATCAGGCAGGTTCTGGCAATCCGAGTGAGGACACGTTGCCGCTCTCAATCCGCTGGAGCACGCTAGAGGGGGCCTGATGCGCGAGTCGCGGTCACTCGACCCTTTGCATTGGCCGCCACTATCGGGAACGATGGCGTGAAGAAAAGGAGCGTATAGTTACGGTCCATTAGATAGCCAGAAGCAACCGAACAAGCGCGAGCCAGACATCACAACGGAATCTCCTGGGGCTGCATTCCTCTCTTAATCATGAAGGCCATCTTTCTCGACAGAAGGGGCCCTCCCGAGGTGCTCGTGGAACGGCGGCTCCCCACACCGCAGCCGCAGCCCGACGAGATCCGCATCGGCGTGCGTGCTTCCGGGATCAACTTCGCTGACCTGCTGCAACGCCTCGGCTTGTACGCTAGCGCCCCGAGACCCCCCTACATCCCCGGCTTCGAGGTCGCCGGCGAAGTAGAGGCGACGGGCGACAGCGCGCGGCGCTTCAGGATCGGCGACCGCGTCACGGCACTCACCCGTCTCGGTGGCTACGCCGAGAAGGTCTGTGTCGCCGAGGGCACGGTGCTGCGCCTTGCGCCCGAGATCAGCTTCGAAGAGGCCGCCGCGTTGCCGGTCAACTACCTGACAGCCTGGTTTTGCATCAAGACAATGGGCAACTTACAGCCCTGCGAGCGGGTCCTGATTCATGCCGGCGCCGGCGGCGTCGGCACGGCTGCGGTGCAGTTGGCGAGCACGATCGGTGCCGAGTGCTTCGCCACCGTCGGCTCGGAGGAGAAGGTCGAGTTTCTGCGCCGGCTCGGGGTGGACCATCCGATCAACTACAGGACGCACGACTTCGCCGCCGAGATCCGCCGGTTGACCGGCGGGTGTGGAGTCGACCTGATCCTGGACGCCGTCGGCGGCGACACCATGCGCAAGGGCTACGAGCTGCTGTCGCCCCTCGGCCGGCTGGTCTCGTACGGGCTATCGTCGGCGGTGGCCGGTCCCCGCCGCAACCTGCCGCGAGCCCTGTGGGCCTGGTGGCGCACGCCACGCTTCAACCCTCTCGAGATGATCGGCAGGAACGTCGGCGTGTTCGGCTTCCATCTCGCGCACCTCGAGGGCAAGCAACACTTGGTGGCGGAAGCGTTCGCCGAGATCGCCCGGATGGTGGCAACGGGCACCCTGAAACCGATCATCGCCCGCACCTTTCCGCTGAGCTCGGATGGCGCGGCGGCAGCGCACCGCTACCTCCACGAGCGCCGCAACATCGGCAAGGTTCTTCTGGTGCCAGAGGACGACTGATTGCGATAATGGCTGATCGTCCTCGCACCAGGACTCACCCGTCTGCTGCGGGTCTCAGAACTGCCTGAGCAGGTAGGCGAACGAGAGGATCAGCCCTTCGGCTCTCTCCGCGGCAGGATGTTGAGCAACAGGTTGAGGGTGATGCCGGTGATGACGGCCAGCACCACGGTGTTGGTCAACAGCAGGCGGAGGAAGGAGGGCAGACCCTGCAGCCATTCCTCACCGAGGACGAACTGTGAGTAGACGGGGATGCTGACTGCCAGAATCAGCGTCGTGCCGACGACCAGGAGGTCGGCGGCGCTGCCGCGGGCTGCGCTCAGCAGCCGGATGCCGGAGACCGCGATCATGCCACAGACAATCAGGAACACACCGCCCAGCACCGATCTCGGCATCGCCACCAGCAGCGCCCCGAACTTGGGGCAGAGCCCGTACAGGAGCAGCACGCCTGCGGCCACTTGCACCACGAGCCGGCTGGCCACCCTGGTGGTGGCGATGATGCCGATATTCTGCGTGTAGCTGGTGCACGGCATGCCACCGAAGGCGGAGGCCACCACGCAGCCTAGGCCCTCGGCGAAGATGCCGCGGTTCATGTGCCGGACCGTGAAGGTCTCACCGGAGACGGCGCAGGTGGCGGCGTAGTCGCCGATGGACTCCACCATCGAGCCCAGGTAACCGGCGAGGATGCCGAGGACGGCGGCAACCCCGAACTGCCAGCCGAAGCCCGGGCCACCATAGGGGAATAGGCGCGGCACCTCGAGCCATGGTTTTTCCGCCACCAGCGCCCAGTTCACCTTGCCGGCCATGCCGGCGATCCCGAGGCCGACCACCCAGATGGAAAAGAAGATTGCCCCGCGTGCGAGGATGCCGTTGAACAACCCCCGACAACGGATCTGCAGAAAGAAGATC
>JBHHYG010000502.1:0-2309 GCA_046757445.1 Acidobacteriota bacterium | reverse complement strand
CGCCTTGTCCTCGCAGCCCCTGCGCCCGCTCGCTTCACGACCCGTTGAGAAATGCAGGCTAGTAGGTGGCCATGGGGAGGCGCCCTTTCAATGAATCGATCTGTGGTTGATGTCTCTCCTTCTGCAGCGCTGAAGGGGTTAGCTATGAGCCGTTTACTTCCTCGCAAGAGGGGCGCTCGAATGGAGCAACGATGAGCGCCCTGCACCCTTTGAGGAAGGATGCGCCAAGGTGCCGGCGGCCGCAGGGTGTCTCCGTCCAGCAGACCGGGCGAGCGAGTCGGCAGCCGCCGAGCAAGCCTCCGGCCTGCTATGAAGAACAGCCCCTCATCGTCCTAGAGCTGGCACGCGCGAGAAGAGCGCGCCGGCCTACTCCGCACCGAGACGATGGCGCGCTCTACGATCAAGCGTCGGAGGTGGTGGGCCGGCTCTTCGAGGCCGCCAGGCAGAACGAGTCAAAGGCGAGCAAGGTTGACCTTCCGCTCGACGAGTTGCGGCGCATCGGCGTAGGCCTGACCGCCTCACTGGACGGCTGCGACGCCATCCTCAGTCGCGCCTTGGGCGATTACCCGGACGATGATGGCTTCATCGTCCATCATTCGCTCAATGTCGCGATCCTCTCCCTGCGCGTGGGGCAGGAGATGGGATTCGCCGATAGCGATCTGATGCGTTTGTCGCTGGCGGCTCTACTGCATGATATCGGCGCGGTGCGTCTCCCCGGCCACATTCTGAGCAAGCCGGTGGGGTTGTCGGAAGACGAATGGCAGGAGATGCGAAAGCGCCCGTACTACAGCCGCGAGATGATCGCCGCCCTCGGACCCGGCTACGAGACGCTCGCTGAGATCGCCTACCAGGTTCACGAGCGCGCCGACGGCAGCGGCTACCCCGAGGGCCTGAAGGAAGATGCGATGGCGCCGGCGGCACAGATCATTGGCGCTGCGGACTTCTACGAAGCCTGCATCCACGACAGGCCGTACCGGACGGCCACGGACGGCTTTCGGGCTCTCCTGGCGAAGAAGGCGCAGTTCAGTGCGGGAGTGGTCAAGGCGGTGGTTGACGCTCTCGGTTTCTTTCCAGTGGGTAGCTTCGTGGAGCTGTGCAACGGTGAGGTCGGGCGCGTCCTCGAAGTGCGAAGGGCCAACCCGTCGCGACCCCTCATCGAAGTGCTCCTGGATGGCCACAAGAAGAAGATGAAGAAGCCAAGGAGGGTGGACTTGGTGAAGCAGTGGCAGACGTACGTCGGTAGACCCCTGTCGATAGAGCATCTCAAAGAGCTCGGGCCGGATTGCAAACTGATTGCGAAGAGCACAGAGAGTTTTTGACCGCCGACTCGAACTGGTTGTGACCGACCAGAGGACGAGCTGCCAAGACCCCCCCCCAGTGCCGCGCCCCTGGCGGGTTGCCGGGCCTCCTCCGAGGTCTACTCCGCCGAGCGCCGGGTGAGTTGCCTGACACCGTCGCTTGACGTAGACTGCCGCAGTTAGCCAGCCAACACTCGTACACTGACTCCCGCCGCGTCGGTCCTACCCAGTCGTACCCAGCAGTCATCCATGAGCCTTCTAGAAGAGCATAGCGAGGGGGGGCAGGAGCGCGCCGGCCACACCGATGGGCAGGTGGGTCACCCGGTGGAGGAGGGTCACGCCGCCGGCCATCACGAGGAGAGCTTCTGGCGTAAGTACGTCTTCTCGCAGGATCACAAGGTCATCGGGCTGCAATACGGTTTCACCTCCCTGTGCTTCCTGCTATTCGGCTTCTCCTTGATGCTGATCATGCGCTGGCAGCTCGCCCACCCTGGCTCGCCGCTGCCCCTGATCGGTGGCCTGCTGGGGCGCAGCAACGCCCCCGGGGGCATCATCCTGCCCGAGTTCTACAACCAGCTCGGGGCGATGCACGGCACCATCATGGTCTTCATGGGGGTGGTGCCGCTGGTGGTCGGGGCCTTCGGCAACTACGTGGTGCCGCTGCAGATCGGCGCTCCCGACATGGCCTTCCCGAAGCTCAACATGGCCAGCTACTGGGCATATTTCCTGGGCGGGGTCACCATGCTGTCGAGCTTTTTCGTTCCCGGCGGCGCGGCCAACTCGGGATGGACCTCCTACCCGCCGCTGGCGGACATCGCCACCACCGGCCAGACCTGGTGGTTGTTCGGCATGGTCTTGCTGATCACCTCGTCGCTGCTGGGCTCGGTCAACTTCATCACCACCATCTTCCAGCTGCGCACCAGGGGCCTGACCTGGATGCGGCTGCCGTTCTTCGTCTGGTCGCAGCTGGTGACCGCCTTCCTGCTGCTGCTGGCGTTTCCCGCACTCCAG
>JBHHYG010000501.1:0-2311 GCA_046757445.1 Acidobacteriota bacterium | reverse complement strand
GCAGCTGCCGTACAGCCAACCAGGATGGCGGTCTGGTTGCGGGTATACAGGCCGCTGAAGATGAAGTTCCCCAGGCTCTGGGCACCTACCGGCGTCGCCAGCGTGGCCATGCCTACCGTCCAGGCGGAGGAGGTCCGCAGGCCGGCAACCATCACCGGCGCCGCCAAAGGCAGTTGCACTTTCCAGAGCAGCTGGCCCTCGGTCATTCCGAGCCCACGTGCCGCCTCCACCACGTCCGCATCGACGCCGGTGATCCCCACCACGGTATTCCGGAGAATCGGAAGCATGCTATAGAGGACGAGGGCGATCAGGGCCGGGAGGAAACCGATCCGGCCCAGGAGCGGGACCATGATCGCGAGCAGCGCGAGTCCGGGGATGGTCTGGACGACGCTGGCCACCGCGAGGACTGCCGCCTGCAGCCGCGGCGTACGGCAAACCAGCAACCCGACGCTGATGCTCAGCGTCGTGCCCAGGAGAAGTGTAAGCAAGGTCAGCCGCAGGTGGCCCGACAGGTACGCCGGCAGGAGCTCGAGCTGATCCTGGAGGGCCTCGATCATGAGAGTGAGGGACTGGACCCGTCGGCCAGCAGGTCATCGAGCCTGCCGGCCTGCCGCCGCGGCGTCTCCATCAAGGAGGCCACGAACTCGTTCCGAGGTGCGCGAAGCAGCTCACCGCCCGTGCCACACTGGACAATCCGGCCGTGGTGCATCACGGCCACTCGGTCCGCCAGGAGCAACGCCTCGACCACATCGTGGGTCACCAGGAGAGCTGTGACGCCGAGAGACTGCTGAATGCGCCGGAACTCCTGTTGCAGCCGGTCGCGGGTCAGCGGGTCCAGAGCTCCGAATGGCTCATCCAGCAGCATGACGCGCGGGCGAGCGAACAGGGCCCGTGCAATCCCTACCCGCTGCTGTTGACCGCCCGAAAGCGTCGCCGGCTTGCGGGCACGGAACTCGTCCGGGGACAGACCCACCAGCTCGAGGAGCTCGTCGACTCGCCGGTCCCGGTCCTCACGCTGCCACACCAGCAATTCCCCGACGATCCCCACGTTGCGCGCAACCGTCATGTGGGGAAAGAGCCCGATACCCTGGAACACATAGCCGATGGAACGCCGGAGCTCCACAGTCGGAATCGTCGAGGCATCGACGCCGTCGAGCAGCACGCGGCCGCTACTCGGGCGTACGAGTCGGTTGATCATCTTGAGGGTTGTGGTCTTGCCGCAGCCGCTGGGGCCGAGGAGGACCATGAGCTCGCCTGGCCCGAGCCGCAGGTTGACACCGTCCACTGCCGTCTGGCCGTTGAACATGCGGGTGAGGGCTTCCAGTTCGATCATGCTGGTTCTCGGCATCTGGCGATCGAGCACGCTGGTTTCGTTGCGCCAGACGTGGCCCGCAGGTCGCCCGTTGAGTCTCTACCTCGCCACGTTCTCGAGCAACGCTCCGGCTCTCTTGCCAAACAGCTCGACAAGGGTGCGGTGATAGAACGCTTCCTCTAATGACCTCAGGCGATCTCGCGAATTCCGCCGCGCGTATTCTACGAGATGCGGCTCGGCGTCCGCGAGCGAGAACGCCTCTGAGAGAAGGTCCCGCATTCCCCGCTCCTTGGCCCCTCCCTCGGTCCGTGGCCAGACGACCCCAGGAGGCAGACAATCCTCGAAAGCATGCCGGAGTATCCACTGGTCCACCGCGCGGCCGGCTGTGTCGCGGCGTATCTTCAGCTCCGGTGGGATGCCCAGCGCCGTCTGGACGAATTCCACATCGAGGAAAGGAAGTCGGACTTCGACCCCGTGCGCCATGGTCATGCGATCGAGCCGCTGGAGATCACGGTGGTGCAACGCAGTCACCGAGCGTCGAAGCTCTTGATGGAGTTGAGCCTCGTCCGAAATGTCCCGGTGGTAGCGGTGGTCCCCGAGCAACTGGCCCGCACCCTCCCCCGTCAGCAGCGTGCCCACGTGCTGCGAGGCGAGGCGAGCGCCGTAGTACCAACGGATGGAATCGCGCACCAGGCGTTGTTCGAACGATTCGAGATGGAAGAGGATCGTCGGCAGATCGGCGCGGACTTCCTGTGCGTCGAGCACGTATTCATGATGGACGGAGCCTATCCGACGGGCCAGATCTCGGGCCGCGTCGAGATCCGGATCCTCCCGCGTACTCACGGCGAAGGTGTGCAGGGGCTGCAGGTGACGACCGGCGACCGCGGCAAGGGTGCTGTCCTCGACTCCTCCCGAGAGCAGCACGCCAACCGGCGCCCCGGAGGCCAAGCGCTTGACGATCGACTCCTCGAGCGTCGCACGCACGAGATGTCGTGCGGT
>JBHHYG010000500.1:0-2312 GCA_046757445.1 Acidobacteriota bacterium | reverse complement strand
CCCGCTGGGCCGACTTCGCCGACCGCACCGTCAACCTCTTCGACGGCCGCGTCGTGGAGGATAATGCGCTGGCGGCGGATGCTCATTTCGCGGCCCCGGCGCCGACAGAGCTGTAGTCCGATAAGAAATTCTGAAAGACCACCAGCGCTCCAGGAACAACCCCAAGGCCCCGAGTCCTGCTCCCCAGGCTATGGGTCGCGCCGCCAACGTCAACATGTTCTTGGCCAGCTTTCGCCTCATGAGCGCTCGAGCGAATAGACGCCAGTCGTCTCGTCGGCGCGGAATACCAGCCGCAAACGGGGTTGATGGCGCAAGGCTTGTAAGATTTCCGCCGGCAGGCGGTCCTCGCGCACGATGACGTACTTTACATCCAAACGCTGCAGGCTGTTCAAGCAGCTGTCCGATGGAAACTTCCTGTTGAGACGCCTCAGTCGCCGGACGTTGTCCCTGGTCTGGAAGCCGCTGTAGCCGACGAGAAGTTTCTTCCAATGGTAAATGCTGTTGAAGATCTGCCGGGCCGAGGTCGTGTAGTCGTGCGGGTCCAGGGGAAACTCTACGACAGCGAAGTCTCCGGGTTGCGCGGCCAGGAACTGATGCCGCGGTGCAGGTCCCGGGGTGAAGGAATCCGTCGGCAGTGGCGCCTGCAGCGACTCGATGGCAAACAACAGGGCCAGAGCTGCGAAAATCGAGAGTCTCCAAGAGCTGCCGGCGAGCTTGCCCGACAGGCTTGCCACGCCGTAGGCGGACAGGGCCGCGAGCGCAAAAGCAGCCTGCAGGAAGATGCGGCTCGGTACTCGAATCAGCCGCACCACGGGCATCTTCTCGATCAACAGGTACAGGCCGGCATAAGGGCCGAGGGCGAGCCATAGGCACAAGAGGAAAAAGAGTAGCCAGAAAAGACGGTCTTCATGCCGGCGAAGGTTGCCGCTGAAGGCGCCGACGGCGGCCAGCACCAGTGGGATAAGACCAGGAAAGAGGTAGGTCCGTGGTGGCCTGTGAAAGAGAGCGGTGGGCCAGCCGACATCGTTATCCAGCCAGCGATAGAGACGGGAGCCCGCAGACAGCAGCTCTGGTGGTGCCGCCGAGCCACGCACCAGCTGCAGCCAGGCGGTGCGTATCGGCAGCATCTCCTTTTCCACCACCATGTAGGGCCAGAAAATCGGCACCAGCACCGCCGCCGACACCAGGCCCATGACCAGCAGGCCCATCCAGAAGGGCGGTCTCCTCCACAGGGCCTCGACGATCCCGTAGTAGAGCACCATCGCGGCTCCGAGGATCGCCGCGAACAGGGCCGGGTGGGCTCCGCTCAGCGCCTGCAGGCAAAAAAATGAAGCCGCTGCCAGCGGCCATAGCCGGCGGCTCGTCGTCGCTTGCCGATGATCACCTTCTGGAGCCATTTCCCTCAGCCAGCGCAGTAGCGCCCAGGCAAACCATGGCATCCAGTTGTCGGAAAATAGCTGGATCTGCTGATAGCGAGCGAAGTGCGCCGGGTTGAAAATGAAGATTGCGGCGCCGAACAGCGCCGCGCCTCGGTTGCCGGTCAGATCGAGGGCCAGCAAGTAGAAGCCGATACCGCCGAGGCAGATCGATATGATCAGCAGCAGGTTATAGGTGAGGATCGGGTTGTTGGTGACCAGGATCACCGGCAGCATGAGCAGGCTTTGAGACAACTCCATGTCGGAGTAGGCGAACGTATACCTCTCCGGGTAGAACATGTTCATCTGGTGCAGGTTCAGAGGATCGGTGGTCAGGGCGTGAGCGCCCCAGAAGATCACGTAGAGGTTGAAGCGGAAATCATTGTCCTCGAGGCTCGCCGGTGACAGGTGGGCCGGGTCCTTGGCCAACGGCCAGGTGGCCACCAGAGCGAGAGCAAGGAAAAGGGCCGCAACCAGCAACCCTCGCGCCCATGGCCGCTGCCCAATCACCCGTTATCGATGCTTCCCGCCGTGCGGTTTCCCTGTCGTCGCTCGCTGATGTGGCCGGTCTCTGCCTTGGCGGCGTACATGGCCGCATCGGCCCGGGCGATCACCTGCTCGAGTGTCTCGTTGGGCTTGCGGTAGGCGTGGCCGACGCTGAAGGTGAGTGGCGACTGCCGTGGCGCGTTGTTGACCAGGCGTTCGGCGATGAGGTTCATGTTGGCGGGTGAGACTACCTCGACAAACAGGACAAACTCGTCACCACCGAGACGAACAAGGACGTCGTCGGCTCGCTTGTGCCGAATGAGGAAGTGGGCAAACCGTTGCAGCACACGATCGCCTTCTTCGTGCCCGTACTCATCGTTGACCGCTTTGAAGCCATCGAGATCGAGCATC
>JBHHYG010000499.1:0-2313 GCA_046757445.1 Acidobacteriota bacterium | reverse complement strand
TGCCCGCCGTTCGCGTACTACTTCGGGGACAACACGCAGGTCCCCGAGGTCGACATCAGCGAGATTCCACAGCGACCGAACCTGGCCGGGATCACCTACTCGCGTCAGCAATGCCAGCGCTGCCACGTCGGCGTGTCCGGCCGTGAGAAGCGCGGTGACTACCGCGGCACCGGCTGCTCGGCGTGCCACGTGCCTTACTCTAACGAAGGGCTCTACGAGGGCGGCGACCCGACGATCAACAAGGAGCAACGGGGGCACCTGCTCGTTCACCGCTTGCAGGCGACGCGCAAGTCCAAGGTTCATATTAACGGCGTCGAGTACTCGGGCATCCCGTCCGAGACGTGCAACTCGTGCCACAACCGCGGCAAGCGGATCGGCGTCAGCTACCAAGGCATCATGGAGTTCCCGTACGGCAGCCCCTATGACGCGGCCGGTCGCAAGCAGCCGAAGCTGCACACAAAGAACTACCTGTTCATCAAGGACGATCTCCATCACCAGGTGCAGAGCCGGACCGGCAACCCGCAAGGTGGGCTACTGTGTCAGGACTGCCACACCTCGATCGACATGCACGGCGACGGCAATCTGTTCGGCACGACGCTGGCGCAGGTCGAGATCGAGTGTCAGGACTGCCACGGAACCGTGACGAAGTTCCCCTGGGAGTTGCCGCTGGGGCACGGCGAGGAGCACGCGCGGGACATCGGCGAGGCGCCGCGCGGGCTCACCGACGAGTTGCCCGACTTCATGCTGTTCGCGACCAATTACGAGCCCGAAGACGGCTATCTGCTGACCGCCCGCGGCAACCCCTTCGGCAACGTGGTCAAGCGGGGCAAGAAGGTCGTACTTCACTCGGCTTCCGGTCTCGAGTTCAAGGTGCCTGTCCTGAAGCAGCTCAGGCTGGATAACAATTGGCAGTCGCCCGACGCCATGGTCGCCATGTCCGCGGTCGGCAAGCACATGGAGTCTATGGAGTGCTACGCCTGCCACGCCGACTGGGCGCCGCAGTGCTACGGCTGCCACATCACCGTGAACTACGCCGAAGGCAAGACGGACATCGACTGGATCAAGACGGCCAACGCGCGCGACGCGAACGGCTTGACGGCCGACTACCCGCTTGGCACCAATGGGCTCAGGAGCGCCGGCAAGGTGTCCGAGACGCGCTCCTACCTGCGCTGGGAGACCCCGATCCTCGGCATCAACGGCGAGGGCCGGGTCAGCCCAATGATGCCCGGCTGCCAGGTCATCACCACCGTCATCGACAGGGACGGCAACACGATCGTCAATAACAAGATTTGGATGACCCCCGAGGGCAAGGGCCTCGACCATGCCGCGGTGCAGCCGCACACCGCGGGGCGCAAGGCGAGGTCGTGCGAGAGCTGCCACAACAATCCGAAGACCCTGGGCTACGGCATCGAGGACGCCCGTTTCCTGAAGGGCTACGACGACGGCTTCGTCGTCGATCTGGAGACCAACCTGGGCCGGACCATCCCGAGACAGTACAAAGTCCAGTCCCCGGCGATCCCCAAGCTGGATCACGACCTCTCGGAGATCGTGACCCGCGAGGGCGAGCAGCTTGTCAGCGTCGGCTCGCACTGGCCGCTGACGAGCCCGCTGCCGACCGGGATACGGGTGAAGATGGAGCGCACCGGGTTGTGCATGGGCTGCCACCAGAACATGCTGGACGAGAAACTGTGGGCCAGGGTCAACACGCCGGCCTTCGTCAACAACGAGCAGCACCGCGCGGTGATGGACAGGGCAATCCATTCCTACGCGCGGGAGCGGCAATAGGGCCCAACAGGAGGATCGGATCATGTTGAGGCACCTGAGCCTCCCGGGCGCGGCGGGCGTGGTTGCGGCCCTCGTGCTGGCAGGCGGACCGGCGGCGGCCGACGTTTCGGACTACAAGGTCCGGGACCTGCTCGAGCCCTGCGTCGAGGGCGACAACGACTCGCGCGGCGGCGCAGTGCTGGAGATGGAGTGCGAGCAGTACGTCTCGGGCTTCACCGATCTCTACATCCGTGCCGGGCTGGACAAAAAGGACGGCGTCTGTCTACCGCCCGCAGGCAACCGGGCGGACGAAGTCCGCTGGCTCACGAGCACTTCGACGAGCGGGATATGCCCGCCGTCGACGGCCTCGTTGCCACCCTCAAGACGCGCTTCAAGTGCCAGTGATCGCTTGGTCTGGGGCCGGGGCCGCTCGCTTTACGCGCGAGTGGCTGTTGTGCGCTGACTAGTGTCGATTCGGGATACCGGCACTTGCGTCTGGCCGGGCGCGATGCAACGTTGTATTCCCGAACACTGACAACATAACCGCGA
>JBHHYG010000498.1:0-2313 GCA_046757445.1 Acidobacteriota bacterium | reverse complement strand
CTCCGGCCCGATGTTCATGTGCGAGAATCCGTAGTCGCCGAGGCGGGCGAGGGTGCGTTTGAGGATGACCCTGGGATCGCCGGCATAGGGCGTGCCGTCGGGGTTGCGAATTTCGGCGAACATGCGAATCGAGCGGGCCGGCCCGACGGGAAAGGGGATGAGCTGCGCGGTTTCAGGGAGCGGGAAGGCAACCATGTCGCTTTCCTGGATGCGCTGGTAGCCTTCGACCGAGGATCCGTCGAAACCCATGCCCTCGGTGAAGGCGCCCTCGAGCTCGGGGGGAGTGAACTCGAACTTCTTGAGGAAGCCGAGAACGTCAGTGAACCAGAGTCGAATCGAGGTGATCTCGTGCTCCTTCACGTAAGCGATCACCTGCTCCGGGCTCTCCAGGGAAAGGCCCTGCGGCACCCCGTGGGCGATTGGCACATGACCTTCGACGTAGGCCACCATGGCTTCCGAAAAGGCTCTGACCTGCTGAATGAAATCGTTTCCTGCGGGATGCATACTCTTCCACTCCGAGAACGAGTGTGGGCTCTGGGTGGCCCTGTCGCCAGTGGGTTGATGCCGGTCGCAAGAGGCCGTCGGCCGCGCGTGCGCCAGCTTACGGCTGGCGGCTGCGGCGGTCAAGTTCGCTGGTCCGGGAGGGGCCTCAACAGCAGCTACGGATCCTCCTCAGCCGATCGACGCTGGCCCTCCGGCCGATGATTTGCGTTGAGGGGGAGATTGTCAGGGCGGTGGTGCGATGATCGGCTCTTTCGCGCTGCTTCTGTTGCTGCTCTACGGCATCGGCCTGGCCCTTGCCGGCCTGTGGGTGGGACGGCAAGTGCGCGGCTCGGCCGATTTCTATGTTGCCCGGCACCGGCTGGGCCCGGGCCTGCTGGCGGCGACGGTGCTGGCCGCCAACATCGGCGCCGGCTCGACGGTCGGAGCCACCGGGCGTGCGTATGAGATCGGCGCATCAGCCTGGTGGTGGGTCGGGTCGGCGGCCCTCGGCACCCTGGTGCTGGCTCGCTGGGTGGGGCCGCGCATGTGGCGGGAAGCCAGGCAGCGTGGCTGCTATACGGTAGGGGACTACCTGGAATCCCGCTATTGCTCCGGCGTCAGGGCCATGGCCATGACCATCCTCTGGGTCGGATCGCTGGCCATTCTAGCCGGCCAGCTGGTGGCCATGGGGGAGGTGCTGCACGCCGCGGCCGCAGTGCCACGGCCGGTCGGCGCTGCCGTCGGCGCTCTGGTGGTGCTGGTCTACTATTCCGCCGGCGGCTTGTGGTCGGCAAGCCTGGTCAACGTCGTCGAGCTGTGCGTCAAGCTGATCGCCTTTCCCGCTGCCGTAGTGGTAACGGCACGAGCGGTGGGTGGGATCGAGGCCGTGGTCGCGGCCACTCATTCCATGGGATCGGCGGCGGATTCGTACCTTTCACCGATCGGCATCGGCTGGCTCGGGGTCATGGGTTACGTCGGCGTCCTCGGCCCTTCCTTCGTCATCTCGCCGGGATTGCTGCAGAAGGCCTTCGGGGGCCGCAGCGAAGCCGCCGTGCGTCGCGGGCTGACGATCAGCGGCCTGGCGCTGCTCGTCTTCGCCGCCGTACCCACCAGCCTGGGGTTGCTGGCGCGCGCACAGTGGCCGGCCATCACCGACCCCGATAGCGTGCTGCCACGGCTGCTGGTCGAGCTGCTGCCGGGGGGGCTCGGGCTGCTGACCCTGGCGGCGGTGCTGTCGGCCGAGCTTTCCTCCGCCGACGCGGTGCTGTTCATGCTTTCCACCTCGCTCTCCAAGGACTTCTACCAAGGCTATTGGAACCGCGAGGTCGACGATCGGGGCCTGCTGATCGCCGGGCGGGTGGCCGCCTTGATCGGTTTGGTGCTGGGGTTGCTGGCGGCCCTGACATTCTCGAGCGTCATCGGCACCTTGACGGTCTTCTATGGCCTGCTGGTGATTGCCCTGGCCGTGCCGCTGATCGGGGGCCTCTATTTTCACCGGCCCGACAGCCGCGCCGCGCTGACGGCGATGACCGTTTCTCTGATCGTCGCCTCGGTCGCCCTGGTGGTCAGCGGCGGCCCCAAGCCGGCAGGATTCTGGCCCTATCTGTTGGGAGTCGGCGCCGGCGCCGTGGCCTGCTGGGCGGCGAGCCCGTCGGCGCGGTCCTGATCACGCCCTGGCGCCGCCTTGCATCTGTCCCACGGCGCTTCTGACAAGTCGGACAGACTCCCGGGAGGTATAGGTGTCGCTCATCTTCAAGCTAGCCCGCATTTCTCAACGGCTCGCGGCTGCAAGGCGCGCGCAGGATCGGGCGCGGAGGCGTACTCTTGCAG
>JBHHYG010000497.1:0-2331 GCA_046757445.1 Acidobacteriota bacterium | reverse complement strand
TGATCAGCTCGATCGGATCGAAATCACGGTTGATGGGCCGGGGCGTGATCTTCCGGAGCCGCCAAGTCCTCTGTGTTGCCTGACGTTTAGGGCCTTCCACAAGAGGGCGGGATGGGATCGGATGCGCTCCTGTAGGAGTGTCTCATCGGTCAGCCGATCGGGCGCGATCTCGCCATGGTCATTCAGGAGATCGAGGAACTCCATCTCGGCGGCTTTGAGCGGCAGAACGACGGAAAGCTGCTCGCGGCACTCAGCCACGAGGTGCCTACACCAGGGTTCTAGATCTCGTCGCGTGGGTGTTTCGTCAGCACGCAAGAGAGGCAGCAAGCGTCGGTCTGCATCCACCGGGTCCATACGCACCTCGTCGATCGACACGGTCCTCCAGTCGCGCCGGCTCATCCCGCCGTAGAGCACGAACGCCGACCGCAGGCGCCGACGGTCGAATCCGCCCTGGAGCAGGAGCCCGCGCACGTCGAACAAGTCGCGGCTGGCGCTGCGACTGAACAGCGCCGAGAGCTTTCCTGCCGCCAGCTCGTGGAGGTCCACGATCGGGATACGCCGGGCCACCACTGAGCCCACGGGCAGAGAGTCTTGCATCACAGGAGGCCAGAGCGGCACCCGCACAAGGAAATTCAGATCGAGTTCCAGGGCTCCGGAGCCACCGGAAGCGCGCGTGTGCGCGAGCCGCCACTTACCACCTGCGTGCTCGCCGGGCATTCTCTTGATCCGCATGCCCTCGCGCGCACAGACTGCCTGCACGGCCTGCTCTACCTTCGGACGCTCGGCGAGCATCGTTTCACGATCGACGGCACCGATGTAGTTGAGATCGATGTCCACCGACAGGCGTGGCAGCTCGAGCACGAACAGGTTGAGTGCCGTCCCGCCCTTGAGAATCAGTCGGTCCTCGAGGAACGGGTGACTCCGCAGTGCTTCGAGCAGCTCCAGAAGCCACATGACTTTCTCCAATGGCTCGGCCCGGAAGCTGCTCTCCGCCGCGATCCGTTCGATCTGAGTCTGCGAGAGCCTCACAACGGCTCCTCCCAACGCCGCTCGAGGACGTACTCCGGTACGACCAGGTTCCAGCGGGCGACGAGCTTGCCGGCGTCGCGGCCAGGGCCAAGGTATCGTGGCTGACCCGGGGCGCTACGCAGCAGCGGTTCGAGGTGTCGCTCCTCGACCATCCACTCCTCGTGGTGCTGCTCCAGGAAGAACCCGACGCGCGCCGCCGTCAGGGCCGAGCGAGCGCGCAGCGTATACTCCACGACCGCACGGAGGTCGAAGAACTCGATCATCTCTAGCGAGCGCCAGATTTCCTCCCACCCGCCGCCGTGCTGTGGGGAGTGGAGCAGGTCGACGAGGCATCGCTCGAAGGTCGTCACCCGGAGTTGGCCGCCTGCGTGGGGTCGGACGAGAACACCGCCCCCGAAGTCCGGTAGCGCGCGCACTGCGAGTGGCGCCTGCACCGGCACGAACTCCTGGCCTCGGAAGGTGAAGGGTCGCACGCGGTTCGCGGTCAGGTACTGATACCGTCGCCAGATCGAGTAGGCCTTGCCATGGAATGCGAGCGCCGTGTGGAAGGCGACCACCGCGTCCTCGCGGAGGTTTGTTGCGACGAGATATGGATCCGGCGAGGCCTCGCGGGGGTCGACGCCCGTCGGCACCGTCGCGTAGAGACCGCGCCGGATTCGGAGAAGCCGCCCGGCGGCCAGGTGCTTCGCGAGCAGGCTATTGCTCGTGTGCTGGCTCCGTCCCCCGGCGGTGTGGGCAGCTACGAACTCGGCGTGGGTGAACACTGGATGGGCCGCGAAGAACGCGAGCGGGCGGAACGACTTGCTGCTTTGAGCATACATAGGTACCTACGGTACTGATTGGATCCCGCATTGGCAAGTCGAACTTGCTCACATGTACGTGAATGACCACTATTGGTCCTAATAGATGCACATGATGGCAAGTTCACGCCCTGCTGGCCACCTGGGGGTGGACTTGCGGGTCGAGCCAGGTGATCCCCTTTGGACTGCACTCCACCTCTGGACCATTCGAAACGAGAAAACTCCGGGTCTGACCTGCCCCCGGAAGCTGTACCAGTCAGTGGTTGAAAATCAGCTGTTCCGTAGCCTCTGGTTGCTGATCGCTCTGGAGGAGCTGTGCAGCGGCGAGCCCTTACGGCTGCGGGCCACGCTCGAAGAGGGATCGTTGGGGGGGCGCCAGATCGGCGACGCCGCGGCCAAGGCGGCGCTGTTCGAGGACCTGGAGCGGCGCGCCCGCAGGAGCGATTATGGGCTGTCGGGGATCGTCGATGCCCTAGCCCGCATTTCTCAACGGGTTGCGTCG
>JBHHYG010000496.1:0-2339 GCA_046757445.1 Acidobacteriota bacterium | reverse complement strand
GCGCTCGCGCAGCCGCGAGCCGTTGAGAAATGCGGGCTAGGGTCGGCGCTTCCAACTGGCGGCACACCAGGTACCCACATCGGTCCGGCCGTGGGGCCTCTTATCGGCTCCCCGGACCGGCTGGTCGCTCGTACCAGCGGGCCATGACCTCTTCTGCGGGTTTGTTGCGGGGTGTGTAGCCATGATCGTGCGGCCCACCACTACGGTGCGCGCCCCACTTCCAGAAGAACAATCCCCCGAACCACGGCTGGCGCCAGAAGGTGGCCAGCAAGGCATCATAAGCTGCTGCCTGGACCTGCAAGTCGACGTTTCCTTTGCTGCGCCACTGCCAAGGCGCGGCCAGGCTGCCGGACAGGCTGCGATAGCCGGCTTCGGTGAAGATCAATGGTTTGCCGACGCGCTGTTGTAGCTCTTTCAGATCCGTGAGGTGCTGGTTCCACGCCTGCCTGAGGGCTGCCGAAGAGATCGTGCCGATCTGTAGATCACCGCCTGTGGCCACATCTCCTCCGGGGTGCAGCGGGAAGTAGGCGTTCACACCGACATAGTCGAGTGCGTCCCAGAAGCCGACTCTCAGGTAGGTCCGGTTCCAGTTGGCGCTGTAGGTCAGGGGACCCGTGTATGCCTGACGAACCGCGGTGATGATCTGTCTCCATTGTTGCTCGCGGGCCACGGTGCCTTCCAGCTCCGTGCCCACCGACAGCAGATCGATGCCCGCATCCTCGGCCAGCTCGGCGTAGTGGACGATGAACTTGCTGTAGTTCTCGAACCACTGGGACCAGTCCTCCTCGTTGTGCATGGCGATGTCCCCGACCCAGCTGTCTCGGCCGTGTACCCAAAGCTGTGGTTTCAGCATGACGCGGAGGCCATGGCGCTTGGCGGCCTCGGTGGTGTTTCTCAACCCCTGGTCGCTCTCTCCCCAAAAGGCGCGACCGCTCCATGGCATGGCGAAGCCGGGTTCAGCCGTGCCACGCTGGAAGCCATAGGGAACCAAGGCGATCCACTCGACCCCTGCTGCTACCAGCGGATGGAAGTCCTCGTCGTTGACGGGTCGTCGGCCCGCCTCCCAGCTGACCCCGCGGATAACGTGGTCCTGGCTGTACCGGTCCGCTGCCCGTGGATGCTGGGCATGGCCGGCGCCTGCGGCGTGACCTGTGTGGTGCTCATGGCCGGGAACGCGAGGGAGCACCAACAAGCTGGCGCAAGCCAAGACGATCGTAGAGACTGTGCTGGCCGGATGCAGCCGGTGGCCCATGATGATCTCGTCGGCGTCGGTGACCCGACGCGGTTCGCTTCATAGGGAGCAACGACATTGTACCGGTGATGACGGGCCCGTCCCACCCGGCCGCCCGTAAGCGCGGATACAGAGAGGATGAAATCCTTCTCGGCGGGCGGGCAAAAGAGCCGTGGGAGCGGTGGTCGGCGGTTCGCAAGAGGGGCGGTTGGGGCCGAGCAGCGAGCGGCGAGCCCGCAGTGGTCGGGCGATGAGAAATGCGGGCTAGAGAGAGGAGAGCCAGGTAAGCGTGCAAAGGACGCCGTCAGCTTCTGCGGGTGGCCGAGATCTGGTAGAGCTCAACCAGCGGTTGAGCCGCCACATGGGGATCATCGAGAGGTGTTCTATTGTCTCGCCAAAGCACGGCCGTCTCCTGCTGGCGACGCCTCCGGGGGCCCGCTACCCCTACGTTTACCCGCGCGACTGTAGCTGCGCCTGCCAGCTGTTTCGGCGCCTTGCCTGCTCCTCGAACGACTACGATTGCGCGCCGCAAGCCTTCGACCTGCTGCAGTCGACGGCGGCGTTTCTGCGCGATGTACAAGAGGAGGACGGCTGCTGGGGCCAACGGTACACGATCGAAGGAAAGAGCCGCTCGATCTACAGGCAGGAAGACAACATCGCCCACGGCGTTTCCATCATCTGCAACTACTTGCTGGCCGCCAGCGGGCTGGGCAAGCCGGTATCCGATCTGGATGCATACTTGCAGGCTATCAATCGGGCCCTCAGTTTCGCCGTCCAGTACGTCTATCAGCGCGAGCTGAACCTGTTCGAGTCGACGACGTCGATCCACGAGTCGGCCCTCGAGACCGGCTACACGCTGTGGGTCAACTTCTCGTATCTGTACGCCTTTTCCCTTGCCGATGAGGTCAACCGGGAGCTGGACGGCGGTGACTTGATCGACCGCCAGCACCTCGACTTCCGCGCGCACTTCCTGTATTCCGTGCGCGAGCTGTTCATGACCGGCCAGCGCTATGTGCGTCGTATCGAGCCGGGCGGTCGATTCGACCTGCGGCCGGATTTCACGCTGCTGAGCCCTTTTTACTACGGCTTTGTCGAGGACGAGGACGAG
>JBHHYG010000495.1:0-2354 GCA_046757445.1 Acidobacteriota bacterium | reverse complement strand
CGAAGCACGGATGGAGGAGCTAGCTATGGCGCGCTCAAGTTCCTCGTCTCCGCGCCGACGGACGAACTGGCGCCGGCTTGTGACCTGTCCGGAACCCTGGCCGTATGTATCTGGTCGGATACGCGGTCGGGCGAACCCTTACCGACGGCGAGAGAGAGCCTGGATGCCGGGTTGACTTGGTCGGGACTCAAGACTTTCAACTAGCGCGAGTTTCACGATTCATCATTGAGCGGTTCGCTCGGAATTGGCGCGAAGCGGTGCCTATGGCCGATTTCGGGACGTTCAAGTCCGCTGTCCATCGTATATACAAATATGTGCCTGCGCTGACGCAATCCTTTGGCCATAAAATGCCTCATTTTGTGGGATTATGGCTTGCACGGCCCTCCATGTTGTGGTATGTATATACTAACCATGGCAAGCCTGCAACAAGTCCGAGTCCATGGGCACACCTACTGGCGCATCGTCGAGTCCAAGCGCATCGACGGAAAGCCGCACGCCATCCCGATCTTGCACCTCGGCAGCGCCGACTCTCTGCTCGACCGGCTGCTGCAGGCGCCCGAAGGGCATTGGAGGTTGCGCTCCTTTCGCCACGGCGACGTGGCCGCACTCAAGGCCGTCGCCGATAGGCTGGGCATCGTCGAGATCATCGACCGTCATGTGCGCAAGCGTGCGCGCCACCAGTCCGTCGGCACGACGCTGCTGCTGGCCGCCCTCAACCGCGCCGTACGGCCGCGTTCCAAGCGCGGCTGGGCCGGGTGGGCCCGTGGCACCTCGTTGGAGCGGCTCTTTCCCGGCCTGGACATCGAGGCCATGACGTCGCAGTTCTTCTGGGACCAGATGCACCGCGTGTCGCAACACGCTCTGCGCGCCATCGAGGAGGACCTGACGCAACGCGTGGTCGCGGAGCTGGGGCTCAAGCTGGACACGCTGTTGTACGACACGACGAACTTCTTCACCTTCATCGATTCCACCAATACCCGCTGCACCGTCGCGAAGCGCGGCCACTCCAAGCAGAAACGCTTCGACCTGCGCATCTTCGGGCTTGCCCTGCTGGTCAGCCGCGACGGGCAGATCCCGCTCCTCTCGCACATTTACGAGGGCAACACGGTCGACTCCAAGGTCTTCCCCGCCTCGCTCACGCGGATCCGCGAGCGGCTCGAGGGTCTGGCCCTCGACCTCGCTCAGGTCACCCTGGTCTACGACAAGGGCAACCACTCGCGCTCGAACCAAGCGCAGGTGGACGCGGCACCTTTCGGATATGTGGCGTCGCTGATCCCGGTGCACCACAAGGAGCTGATGGCGATCCCCCTCGACCGCTACCGCCCGATCGGCGAGGGCGCCCTCGCTGAGGTCCCGGTCCTGCGCCGGCGCGAGGAGATCGGGGGCCAGGAGCGCACCGTCGTGCTCTTCTGGAGCGCACAGCTCTACGCCGGCCAGGTACGCGGGCTACACCAGCATCTCGACCAGCGGCTTGCAGAGCTGGCCGATTGGAAACAGCAACTGGCGAAACCGCGCTCGGGGCCACGCAGCCCGGAGACGGCCCGCCGGCGCATCGACAAGCTGCTCTCCGGACAGCACATCAAGAAGGTGCTACGCATCGACTACGACGGCCGCCGCAAGGGCTCTGACCGGTTGCACTTCGAGGTGGACGCCGACGCGCTCGATCATCTCCAGCAAGAGGTGTTCGGCAAGCGCCTCCTCATCACCGACCAGCACGACTGGTCCGAGACCGAGATCCTGCAGGCCTATCGCGGTCAGAGCCGCGTCGAGGACGGTTTCCGCCAGCTCAAGGACGACGAGCATTGCGCCGTGCGTCCGCAGTACCACTGGACCGACCAAAAGATTCACGTGCACACCTTCATCTGCCTACTCGGCTTCCTACTCGGTCGCGTGGTGGAACGCGAGGCCCGCGGACTCGGATACACCGAAGGGCTGTCGGGCGTGCTGGACCTGCTGGGTACGGTCCGGCTCGCCATGTTGCTCACCCCGGCCGGAAAGCGCGGCGGACGGCCGCGCTGCACCTGGCAGCTGGAGCGGGTCGATCCTGAGGCCCAGCGCCTCCTGCGCCACGTCGTCCCCGACAAGGACCCGTTTGTATATACGGATGGAACGCCGTAAATATCTGCCTCGGCACGACTTCGGGAAACCAGATGGGACCAAACGTGAAACTCGCGCTAGCTCCCCCGCACGAGTCCGTTCGTGTCCGTGTGGTCGAAGCTGCGGCCGTAGATCTCCAGCCGGGTCGTCTCCGAGTAGGACAGCCGGTCCGCCTGCACGGTGATCTCGTGTTCGAAGGCGACCGTGCGTGCCTTGTCATGCAGGAACGGCGACTGGAGGATCCCCCAGGTGTGATC
>JBHHYG010000494.1:0-2366 GCA_046757445.1 Acidobacteriota bacterium | reverse complement strand
CCTGTTCGGGGCGCCGCTGGCCTATGAGGACCACGCCCGGCGGGCGGTGCTGGCGGCCCTGGGAATCCAGCGAAAGCTGAAGGAGGGACATGCCGCCCTTGGGGCACAGCTGGGAGTTGAGCTAGCTGTACGCGTGGGGTTGAACACGGGCTTGGTGGTTGTCGGAGCGGTTGGTGACACGCTCCGGATGGACTACACAGCTGTGGGGGGAACGACCAACATGGCCGCCAGGCTTCAGCAGCTCGCCGAGCCCGGCGCGATCTACATCAGTGAGAGTACCCACCGAGCGGTGCAAGATCACTTCGATTGCCGAAGTCTGGGAAAGCAGATGGTAAAGGGCAGGGTCGAACCGATACTCGTGTATGAGGTATTCGGAGTCCGGGCATATTCGGGTTCCGTTGCGAGGAGAACGATCGACGGTCTCGGTTCACCGCTCGTGGGGCGCGACCCTGAATTCGCAACGTTCAATCGCTGCATTGATCGCCTCTGCGCTCGCCGGGGTGGGATTATGTGGGTAATCGGAGAGGCAGGACTTGGCAAGTCACGCCTTGTGGCGGAAGTAAGGCGGCAGACAGCGGGCAACGAGCCGCTCTGGCTTGAGGGCCCTACCCGCTCCTTCGGTCAGACGATCAGCTATTGGCCTTTCCTGGAGATCATTAAGACCTACGTCGGCATCGATGAAGATGATCGCGCGGGCGAAAGTTGGGCGAAACTGGAAGGCCGGATCACGGCCTTGTTCCCCGATGAGGTGGCCGAGATTCTCCCGTATCTGGCAACCCTGATGAGCTTAGAAGTCAGGGGCGAAATGGCGGAGCGAGTTAAGTACCTCGACGAGGAGGCCATGGGGCGCCAGATTTTTCGGGCCTCGCGGCGATTCTTCGAGCGGCTCGCCCAGGAGGACCCGTTGGTTCTCGTCTTTGAGGATTTGCACTGGGTCGATCAATCGTCGGCGGATTTGCTGGAACATCTCATGCCCCTGGTGAGGAAAGTCCCGCTCCTCATCTGCGGCATCAGCCGGCCTGACCGCCAGACACCGGCAGCGCACCTCCGGGAAATCGCAGCCACAGCGTATCTCGACGGGTATACAGAGATCTACTTGTCTCCGTTGCTCCCGCCGGATAGTGCGAGCCTGGCGCGGAACCTGCTAGAGATGCATGATTCGTCTTCCGGGGTTCATGACTTGATCATGCAGAAGGCCGAAGGGAACCCGTTCTTCATGGAAGAGGTGATCCGATCGCTGATTGTGATGGGGGTGGTCCTGCGGGACCAGGCAACGGGAAAGTGGCGAGCGACCGTGCAACCGCAAGAAATAGATATCCCTGACACCATCCAGGCCGTGATCCTCGCCCGCATTGACCGGCTCCAGGAAGACGTCAAACAGGTCCTCAAAGTTGCCTCCGTCATTGGGCGCAGCTTTTTCTACCGCGTTCTGAGTACCCTTGTCGAGGACGAGCAGAAATTGGATCGATGCCTGGATGAATTGCAGCAGGTCGAACTCATCCAGGAAAGGCGCCGGATGCCGGAGCTGGAGTACATCTTCAAGCACACGCTAGTCCAGGAAGCCACCTACGAGAGCATTCTACTGGACCGTCGCCGGCAGCTTCATCGCCGGGTGGGCGAGTGCATCGAGACATTATTCGCCGACCGCCTGGAAGAGGAATTCTCTGGCGTGTTGGCCTACCACTATGTGCGGGCAGAAGAGTGGGAGAAGGCTCACGACTATCTGCTCAAGGCTGGTGATCAGTCGGGCAAGGTTGCGGCAGATACGGAGGCGTTGGCGCACTACCGACAGGCTCTGGCTGCCTATACTCGTGCCTTCGGTGAGCGGTGGGATGCTCTGCAGCGGGCGATGCTCGAACGCAAGATGGGCGAGGCTCTGTTCCGGCGAGGCGAGCATCAACAGGCCGCGGAGTACCTAGAACGGGCGCTGGCCTCCCTGGGAAGCCCGTATCCCACCTCACGCTGGGGCATCCGCCTCGCCATTGTGAGGCAACTTGCTCGACAGGCCGGACACCGGTTGTTACCTGGCCTGTTTCTCCGACAGAAGGCTGATGTGGCAGACCCTACGGCGGAGGATCGGTCTCGCATCTATATCGTGCTGGCGTGGATTGACTATTTTATCAACGTCAAACGCTTGGTCCTCGACTCACTCATGCAGTTGAACTTGTGCGAACAACGCGCCCTTCCCGCCGGAGTCGTTCGGGGGGCGATGGCTTTGGGTGTATCCTGCGACCTGATTCCCATCTTCTGGCTCGGCAGGCAATATCATCATCGGGCCGTAGCCTTGGCAGAGCAAATCCAACATCCGGTGGCAATTGCTTATGCCTATCTCGGGCTTGGAAGTCACGAGTACCACCAAGGCAAGT
>JBHHYG010000493.1:0-2368 GCA_046757445.1 Acidobacteriota bacterium | reverse complement strand
GTTTCCCGGATACATGATAGAGCCCTGAAGGCTCGGCGGCGTGTAGATCCCGTCGAAGCGGAGCGACTCGATCAATTCCCGGCACTCGCTCCTCTGCCAAGGCGTCAGGCCCCACGCACGGTCGGGCGAGAGAGCGTGAGGAACCAGCGCAGGTGGCTGCACCGGGAAGGGCTGAGTCGGCGAGAGCACCTCGCCTGCAACCCCATCCTGCGGAACGGGCCTCTCTTCGACGGGGAAAATGGGCTCGCCGGTCTCGCGGTGCAGAACAAAGATCAGGCCCATCTTCGTCGTCTGCACGACCGCGGGCAGCTCCTGACCATCGCGGACGACGGTCGTTAGTGTCGGCTGTGCGGCCACGTCGTAGTCCCAGAGGTCGTGGTGCACGGTCTGGAAGTACCAGACGACCGCGCCCGTGGAGGCGTGCAGCGCGACCACCGAGCTGGCGTACTCGTCGATGCCGTCGCGGTGGCCACCGTAGTAATCGGGTGAGCTGTTCCCGGTCGGTAGGAACAGAAGGTCGCGCTCCGTATCGGCGGACATCATGCCCCAGACGTTCGGTGTGCCGAGGAAGAACTCCGCCCCGTCCGGAGGTGCCTTCGGGTGTCGCTCGCGATACTCGGGCGTCACCGGATCCCACGCCCAGCGCATCTCGCCGCTTCGTGCATCGTAAGCACGGACAGCGCCGCTCGGCGCATCGACCCGCTGGTTGTCACCCACCGCGGAGCCGACCACGACGAGATCGTGGATCACTGTCGGGGCCGAGGTAACCTGGTATTCCCCTTCCCACCAGAAGGAGCCCACCCCGCGCGTCAGGTCGACCTGTCCGTCGTCGCCGAAGTCCTGACAGGGCTCGCCGGTTGCGGCATCGAGGGCGATCAAGCGGGCGTCGTTGGTCGCCGTATAAATGCGGCGCCGGCACGCCGGGACCTCACCGGGTTCCTGCCCTTCCCCGAGCTCGGGATCGAGCCAGTGGGCAACACCGCGGCAGATCCACAGGTTGGCTGGCCGCGTGTTCGCCAGGTCGCTCTCGGGATCGAAGCTCCAGATCTCCTCGCCCGTCTCCGGATCGAGTGCGAACACGCGGTTGAAGGGGCTGCAGCCGTACATCGTTCCATCGACGAGGATCGGCGTGAGCTGGTACGCCGTAGTCGAGGGGATGTCGCCGCCGCCGTCGGAGACATCGCCGCTGTGATGCTCCCAGGCCAGCTCGAGAAAGCGGACGTTCTCCCGGTTGATCTGGGTGAGCGGGGAGAACCGCTGTCCTCCGGCGTCGTTTCCCCACTCGGGCCAATCCGCCGTGGGCCCGGAAAGATCCAATGGGGGCGGCGTTTCCGGCCACCGGTACCAGATCGCGACCAGAGCGATGACCAACACGGCAATTACGACTGGACCCCTCTTCTTCCAGACCATGGGACTTAGCATGGCACAATCGGCAGAAGAAGTGTGTCATTGGGCGGCAGCGACACCGAGGCTGATACGCGGGCCACCGGGGTCGCTCTCAAACGTGCTGGTCAACAAGGATCGGGTTTCCGTCCGGTTCAACTGCGACAAAACTGGCGGGTCCCGTGGTGGCCTCATCGGCCTCGGCTATCAGTTGCACGCCTTCCGCTTTCAACTGGCGCTGAAGATCGCGCACGTCAGTAAAGGTGCCGAGCTTGCCAGCGTTGCTGTCCCAGCCCGGATTGAAGGTCAACGTGTTCTTCTCGAACATGCCCTGAAAGAGACCGATCGTGTGTTCGCCGTTTTTCATGATCAGCCAGTTTCGGGAGGCCTCTCCGCCGAAGACCGTGAAGCCAAACTTCTCGTAGAAGGTTTTCGAAGCCTGAAGATCCTTGACAGCCAAGCTGATCGAAAACGCGCCGAGTTCCATATCTTGCTCCTTTGGAAAGCGGTACAAACGGTTTCAGCCGCCTTGTATCTCTAAACAGGCATCAGCAGGGTATAGGACCTCTGTTCACCGCAGGGCTTTCCGGGTGAGGCGGCGCGCATGATTCTCACACGACGTCGGTCTGCCCGCCGCTCGTCGGCTGCAGTGGCTTGTTGGCCAGCCTCGAGGGCAAAGCTGACTTCCGGGTGCAATCTGCTAGCGTTCCGCTAGGCCGGAAGCGCTTCCACCACGCTGACGACCGACTCCGTAGCCACCACGCGACTCAGACGGAAGTCCGCCTTGCTGAGTAGCGAAGCGTATTCGGCTTCGGTGCGTTCCTGGCCCCCTGGTACCACCAGCATGACCATATCCTGCACCTTGCCTTGATGAGGCGTATCGCCCGTCGGCAGGACGGTCTCGACGATCAGGAGGCGGCCATCTGGCTTGATGACGTTACGGCAGTGGCCCAGGATGGTGAGACACTGATCCTCGTTCCAGTCG
>JBHHYG010000492.1:0-2394 GCA_046757445.1 Acidobacteriota bacterium | reverse complement strand
GTCAATGGATGGGGCCATGGGCGTGCCGCTGGCGGCGGGCAGCGGCTCCGCAGGGCTCCAGAAATTGCCGTTCCAGTGACTGGCGAAGAGGCCGGCCGCAGCGGGTCTCTCACCCTCTGACACCCACACCAGCCAGAGCCCGCCATCGCCGCTTGCGGCAGCGGCGGGGTGGTGATCCCAGGTGCGGGCGCGCGGTCCGGCAAGCGGCGACTGCCAGCGTCCCCGGCGAAAGGGTTGTGCCCACAGCCTGCTGCCCGTGCCGTCGCTGCGCGCGGCGAAGACCCAGAGCTCGCCATTGGCGCCGGCGGTGGCCGCAGGCAGACCGTCGCTGCCGCCTCCTGTCGGACCCAGTTGTTGCAGCGGAGCTTCGGGCGGCGTTGCGCCGACCACGCGATCGACACCCTTGGGACCCGCTTGCAGCCAGGCAACCATCGGCACCCTGCCGAAGGCCAGCGCCGGGGGGATGCCGGGCAGCGGCCGGCCGCTCATCCTCAGGCGTTGACCGGCCGCTCCGGCAGCCACCGGCGAGGAGGCGACGGCGATCGTCCGGGTAGCGGCAACAGAGGTGGCAGCCAGTATGAAAACGGCAAGCCATCGCGGGAGCCGGTATGGTCGTCGGCACCTCGAACGCGATCGTTGCAGCCGACCGGTGCCGCGGGTGAGGCCATCGCTCGAGCCGGATCTCATCGAACCGTGACCGTCGCCGACTTGGCTCGAGCAGGCTGTTGAGTCGAGCCCGGCCCGAGCACGGCAAAGCTTTTCAGATGCAGACGCGTGGTGCCGGAGCCAACGGCCCGGAAGTTGACCCGCAGCAGCTTAGCTGAGCCTTGGATGGGTACGGCATCTGCGCCCAGGCGAGCGATGCCGATGGTCAACTCGCCCCGTTTGTTGGCGTGATGAAGCAGCACCGGCTCCGGGCCGTCATCCCATGCCGGGCCGGCCTCGACCGAAACGAGCTGCAGAATCTCCGGGTCGAAAAGGAGGGTGGCCGGCACTCGCAGCAAGCTGTCGGCGTTTCGCACCTTCAGTGTCACCTGAAGCGGCCTGCCTACCTTCAGCCTTCGCCGGGAGGAGATCAGGATCAGGCGGGCCTTGGCACCGGTCGCAGCGGCCTTGTCGTCGCTTCCGGGCTTGGCCGGAGTCTGGGGACGGGTCACCGGTACCGCGGCTTGCGGCGGATCAATCGGACGCAGCCCCGTACCGGCTGCCAGGAGCAGAAGCAAGCCAAACACGAGGAAGGGGGCGACCGCACATGGAGGCCGGATGAAGGCAGTTCGGGGAAGCATTTCTCGGGGGTTACTGGATGGTGAAAGCAGCGCCGCACCCTCGCAACATTAACATGCCGCTGGGTGCCTCTAACTCTCCACTGATGCTACTCATGCCACCCGTCGCCGGCAAGCCCGCACCACAATGTCAGCGGACTACCGAGCCCGCATTTCTCAACAGCTTGCGCCCGCTCGCTTCACCACCCGTTGAAAAGTGCGGGCTGCCTAGTCACCACGGCCTGCTAGACTATCCTCGCGTCCCGCCTGAGTAGTGGGTACGGCGCGGGCCTGACCACGCTCTCGCAACGAGGCGCGATGAGCAATGCGTGCTGGTGCCGTGGTGCGGCGACGGTGGCGGCCGCCGGAGCAGGATCTTGATCTTGGAGAGTCCCTAACGATGACCGAATCGAGGCAAGGTAGTCTCGACAGGGAGCGGCCGGTGCCGTCGTCATCACAGTCCTCTTCGGACGACTACCTGGTACGCCGCCAGTTTCATGAAGGCGCCGGGGCGATGCGGCGCTACCGTGAGCTGGTCGTCGGCCGTCCCGGCCTCGGTGCCCTGCTCGGCTACGAGAGCGTGCTGCTGTTGTCGTCGTGGGTGCCGGGCGCCCTGGGTCTGGTGCTGCGCCGGCTGCTCTACCCGCGGCTGCTCGGCGGAGTTGGTCGCAAACCGGTCTTCGGCCAGAACGTCGTGCTCCGGCATGCCCACAAGATCAACCTCGGCGACGAGGTGATCATCGACGACAACTGTCTGCTCGATGCCAAGGGGTCGAGCAATCGGGGCATCGAGATCGGCGACCGGGTGTTTGTCGGGCGCAACTCGATCCTCTCCTGCAAGAACGGTGACATCGTTCTCGAGGAGGGTGTCAACATCGGCTTCAACAGCGAGGTTTTTTCGGGCAGTAGGGTAAGTATCGGAAAGGATGGGCTACTGGCGGCTTACTGCTACATCATCGGCGGCGGCCACGAGTTCCAGGATGTCGAGCAGCCGGTGCAGGAGCAGAGCGCCGTCTCCCGCGGGGTCCTGATCGACGCCAACGTCTGGCTGGGCGCCGGGGTAAAGGTCCTCGACGGTGTCCACATCGGTGCCGACACGGTGGTTGGAGCCGGCGCTCTGGTCAATGCGGAT
>JBHHYG010000491.1:0-2402 GCA_046757445.1 Acidobacteriota bacterium | reverse complement strand
TCAACACCAACACCAACAACCCTCCCGCCCCATATAAGACGCGACGGAGTTTCTTGTTTTTCGTCGGCCGCGGAATATCTACCATGAGAATCAGGACCTATTAGAAGCTTGGCCGAGTCGCCCGGCTCCCCTTACCCAAAACCCCCACTCCTCCCCCAGTTTCCGTGAACTGCGCTGCGGCTGCAAGGGCTGCGTCGGCTATCCGGCTGCAGGCTAGGGGGGCGTGGTCAGCAAATGGCTGGTAGCAATGCTGCCAACCCCGAGCAGCATCAGAGCCAGCTGGCGCAATCCCTGGGCAACACTGTGCTCGCGGTGTAGACCCGGTATCAGATCGGCGATGGCGATGTAGATGAAGCTTGCTGCGGACAGCGCCATGATGTACGGCGTCAGGGCTTGGAGGCTGCGGAGAAAGAAATAGGCAAGCAGCGCGCCGACGAGCGTGCTGAAGCTCGATAGCAGGTTGAAAGCGAGGGCACGACGCCGTGAGAAGCCGCTATCGAGTAGGATGGCAAAGTTGCTGACCTCTTGCGGGATCTCGTGGGCGATGACTGCCAACGACGCTGCGACACCCAGCGGAATCGAAACCAGGAAGGCGGCGACGATGACGATCCCATCGATAAAGTTATGGAGCGCATCACCGAAAAGGACCATCGGGCCAGCGACCCCGTGTACCTCACAGGAGTCATCGTGGCAATGGTGCCAGAGGACCAGCTTCTCGAGGACGAAGAAAAGCAGGATGCCGACCATCACCGTTGCCATGGCCTGCTGCGAAGAGCTCAGATCGATAGCATGAGGCAACAGGCCCAGGAAGGCAGCCCCGAGAAAGGCACCGGTAGCGTAGCTGACCAGCGATGGAACCATCGATCGCCGCACTCCCCGAGGCAGGACCAACGCCGTCGCCGCCAGCGCCAGAGAGCCGACACTGCCGAGCAAGCTGAAGCCCAGAATCCAGAGCAGCAACATCCTCGATCACTCCCGCGCGTGAGGAGCCTCCCGGTCTCCGGTAGCCAAGTGCGGCTATCTTAGCAGGTTGCAATCGGCCGATCGTTCTGCAAGAAGCCAGCTGACTAGCCCGAATATGGTAGCTTCATTTGCTCAGTCATGGCGAGCGGCTACTCGCGGCAGCAGGATTACAGCAACGAGGTAGGCTCATGGCGCCCAGATATGTTCGCGATCTCATGACCGAGGAGGTGATTACCATAGGACCCGAAGAAGACCTGATGGCGTTTCGGGACCTCCTCTACGAGCACGCATTCCGACACGTGCCGGTGACCGATGCCGAGGGAACGCTCGTCGGGCTGCTCTCAGAGCGTGATCTGCTGCGCAACATTCTCACAGACCAGGCCGACGTTCCTCTCAGCGTCAGAGACGAGAGCATGAAGCGGAAAAGAGTCGGGGACATCATGACCCACGACGTCGAGACCGCCCAGCCCGACGACCTGCTCCAGGATGCAGCACAGCTGATGCTCGACAACAAGTATGGATGCTTGCCGGTGACTGAAAACTCACGTCTGGTCGGCATCGTCACCGAGGCTGACTTCGTTCACTATTTCGCCGACAAGGCCTGAAGGTAGTGCTCCTGATCATGCGCACGTTGGCGTTTGTCAGGCATCCGGCCGGTCGAGCACCCTCACTCCCTCCTGAGATGCCACAACGACCCGTTGTGCCATATCGAGAAAGAGCCCGTGCTCGACGACACCGGGAATCTGGATCAAGGCTCTTGCCACGCCTACCGGATCCACGATAGCGCCGCCAAAACGGCAATCGAGAACAAAATTGTCCTGGTCTGTCCGATAAGGTTCCTCGCCCTCGGTCCTCAGTACCCCCCTCGCGCCCAGGTCGGCGAGCTTCGCCTGAACCGCTCGCCAGCCGAACTGCACTACCTCTACCGGCAATGCCATCTTGCTGCCGAGCTGCTCCACCATCTTGGAGTCATCGACGATGATCACGAGCTGCCGGCTGGCACAGGCGACGATCTTCTCCCGAGTAAGCGCACCACCGTGGCCCTTGATCAAATCGAGATGGGGGTCGACTTCATCGGCCCCGTCTACGGTCAGGTCGATTTGCGGATTGTCGTCCAGGCTTGATAGTGGAATGGACAGTCGCTCGGCCATGCGTCCGCTGCACACCGATGTCGGAATGGCCACCAGATCGCGGAAGGCGCCGCGCCTTCGATGCTCGGCAAGCACTTCGATGAAGCGCGCGGTGGTCGAACCGCTGCCGAGGCCGAGCACCCGTGTGCCCGGCAAGAACTCAGCCGCTCTTTCCGCCGCCATTCGCTTCAAATCCATACCTGAACCCTCGAGGTCAGCAGATCGAGTCACATCCTAGCAGGCTGCCAGCCCGAACTTCTCAACGGCTCGCGGCTGCGCGGGCGCCAGGGCCGCGATGACTGCGTTGCG
>JBHHYG010000490.1:0-2402 GCA_046757445.1 Acidobacteriota bacterium | reverse complement strand
TTCTCAACGGGTCGTGAAGCGAGCGGGCGCAAGGGCCGCGAGCCGTTGAGAAGTTCGGGCTAACCAGCTCACACGGTGTTCTCAGGAGGCACCAGATGTCCAAGATCATAGGCATTGACCTCGGAACCACCAACTCCGTAGTCGCCGTCATGGAAGGGGGAGAACCGACAGTGATCCCCAACGCCGAGGGGAATCGCACCACTCCTTCCGTCGTTGCCTTCACCGACAAAGGGGAACGACTTCTGGGGCAGGTGGCAAAGCGGCAGTCCATTACAAACCCCGAAAACACCGTCTTCTCGATCAAGCGCTTTATGGGTCGTCGCTACAGCGAGGTCGACGAGGAAATGAAGATGGTGCCCTACGAGGTCGTGCAAAAAGGTGACGCTGTTCGTGTGGTGGCCCGCGGCAAGCAACATTCACCGCCGGAGATCGCGGCGATGATCCTGCAGAAGCTCAAGCAGGCCGCCGAGGCCTACCTTGGCGAAAAGATAGAGCGCGTAGTGATCACAGTGCCAGCGTACTTCAACGACAGCCAACGCCAGGCTACCAAGGACGCCGGTCGAATCGCCGGTCTCAAGGTGGAGCGCATTATCAACGAGCCGACGGCAGCCGCACTTGCCTACGGCCTCGACAAGAAGGCAGATGAGAACATTGCCGTCTACGACTTCGGCGGTGGGACTTTCGACATCTCCATTCTCGAGGTTGGAGAGGGCGTCGTGGAGGTCAAGGCCACCAACGGCGACACGCACCTGGGGGGCGACAACCTCGACCAGCGGATCATCGATTGGATCGTCAAAGAGTTCAAGAAAGATCAAGGCGTCGATCTGTTGCAAGACCGGATGGCGCTACAGCGCCTCAAAGAAGCGGCAGAGAAGGCCAAGATTGAACTCTCGAGCGTATCGGAAACCGAGATCAACCTGCCGTTCATCACCGCCGACCAAACGGGCCCGAAGCACCTGGCCATGAAGCTGACCCGTTCCAAGTTCGAGCAGCTGGTCGAGGATCTGCTCGACCGCACAAGCGGGCCCTGTCGGCAAGCTCTCAAAGATGCAAACCTGCAGCCGGGACAAATTGACGAAGTGGTGCTGGTCGGGGGATCGACTCGTATCCCCAAAGTGCAGCAACTGGTCACCGAGCTGTTCGGAAAAGAACCCGACAGGGGCGTGAACCCGGATGAAGTTGTCGGCGTTGGTGCAGCAATTCAGGCCGGCGTGCTCGCCGGCGAGGTAGAAGACGTTTTGCTCCTCGACGTGACACCACTGTCACTCGGCATCGAGACGCTGGGCAGCGTCACCACCGTGCTAATCTCCCGGAACACCACCATTCCGACCCGCAAGAGCGAGGTTTTCAGCACCGCCGCAGACAATCAAACCAGCGTCGAGATACATGTGCTACAGGGGGAGCGGGAGATGGCCCAGGATAATCGCACGCTGGGCAAATTTCACCTGGTGGGAATCCCTTCAGCGCCACGTGGCGTCCCCCAGATCGAGGTTACCTTCGACATCGACGCTAACGGTATCCTCAACGTCTCGGCGAAAGATCTCGGCACCGGTAAGGAGCAAAAGATCACCGTCACCTCCTCCAGCGGCCTGGATAAGAAAGAGATCGACAGGATGGTCACCGAAGCTAGCCAGCATGCCGAGGAAGACAAGGGACGACGCCAGCGCATTGACACCCGGAACCAACTCGACAGCATCGCCTACCAAACCGAAAAGACCCTGAACGAAAACCGAGATAGTGTCGATGCGGCCGCCGTAGGCGAGATCGAGGAGGCGTTGAAAAGCGCCAGGGAAACCCTCGAAAATGAGGATGCCTCGCAAGACCAGCTACAGAGCAGCCTCGAACGGCTGCACAAGGCCTCTCACGCTATGGCCGAGGCAATGTACAAGAAAGCCGGCGCCTCCGCGGCCGCTGCCGAGCAGGGCGGCCCGCAGGCAGCCGGGGCTGACGAAGACGAGGTCATCGAAGCAGAGGTCGTGGAAGACGGGGGCGAGGGTAGCTAGTGCTCCCGTTGCAGTAGAAATCGGCGAAGCTCTTGGCTGTCCAGCCGTTGCCCTTCTTCGATAGGGAACAGATCGGGAGACGCACAAGCGGCGCATCGCGGAGGAGCGACCATGTTGTGGGGCGATCACTATGCCATCTTGGGGGTAACGCCGACGGCGAGTGACGAGGAGATCGAGGCTGCCTATGGCCACCTCTGTCGCCGGTATCATCCCGACCTCAACCCGGGCGATCCCCAAGCCCTTGCCGCATATGAGCGTATCGAGAGCGCCTACGAGATCCTCCGGGACAGCGAGCGACGCCGCCATTATGACCGGCGTGGACATCGTCCACTGCCGTCGGCCCCACCGCCAGCCGCGAGGCTGACAACCCAGACAGAGGCGGAGCATGAGAACGGCAGC
>JBHHYG010000489.1:0-2414 GCA_046757445.1 Acidobacteriota bacterium | reverse complement strand
CGAAGGCTACGACGTGCGGTTTCACAAGCGGAGTGTCGACGGATCGGGCAAGGCCGGGGGCCGCGCCTGAGGCGATCCAATTCGGGTTCACGTTCGCCGGGCTCAATACTCCGAGAGTCGAGGCTTCTCCGCTGGAAGTTCACGATCATGTCCACGACGGTCTCGACCACCTCATCCGTCTCATCCGGGGGCAGGGACTCATAGTGCCGGATTACGTCCGGTGGCTGCGGCCGCGGCTGCTTGCCACTGTGCTTCGGCTTCTTCATGAGACACTGATGGGTCCGACGGTGTTCAACGCTACACCTACGCGGGCGCCAACTCGAGGGCCGCCTGCTGGGCCTCTTTTAGCTCTCATCGATCTGTACCTTGTCCAACAGCCCGAGGTCGTCCGGCCTTCGCGTCCTCGAGAAGTTTCTTCTCCTCTGCGAGCCGTTGGACGGTTTCAGCGAGTTGGGTCTCGGCCTTCACCCTCGCGCTGTTCTCGCCGGCCAACTGTTCCCGGAGCTTCGTGACGTCCTCGGAGGTCTCTTGGTTCTGTGCGCGCAGCTCGGCGATGGTCGCTTCCAGTCCGGAGGCCCGACCCTCGGCCGTGTTCGCCCGGCGCTCCGATTCTTCCGCCTTGGCCGTCAAGGATCTCGTGACACGGGCAGATGCGATGAGCCAGGCCGCAAGGCCCCCGATTACCAGACCGGCCAGTACGCAGAGGGCGTAGATCATTGGACGCCCTCCACGCCGGAGCTGGCCCCGACGGTCCGAATAAGGCGGTCCCGGCCCGAATAGGGCTGCCCTATTCCTGCCTTATTCACTCGATCCCTCGGAAAGAATCCATTGGGCCCCGCCCATTCCAGCCCATTCGCCAGCTTATTCCAGCTTATTCGCCAGCTCATTCGGGACTCTCCGGTGTCAGGAGCCACACCGCGCCGCGGCCGCGGCCCTTGGAGTCGAGGACACCGAGGCGTTTCAAATGATAAAGGTCATCCCGGACCGTGGCGGTCGCAGGCCGACTGCTCAATTGCTCCAAGATGTCACGCAACGCCACGGGCTGATTGCGGGCGACAATCTGCAGAATCTCCCGTTGCCGCTCCGTCAGGTCGTGGGCCACCCGATGGGGTGCGATGTAGCCGCTCGGCAGGAAGCGGACGCCGAAGGCGTTCCCTTCCGCGACGAACTCCGGTTCGGGGTGGCCGGCCCGGACGCAGAGGTTCACGATCATCTGCGTGCCGCGCCCCCATTCCTCGACCAGACCGCGCAGGTAGAAGGCGTTCACGATGAAGGGGTTGCGCGGGAGGGATCGATGCGTCCGCTTCAGGTCTTCGGGCGTCAGACCGAACGGAAGCGCGCCGTCGCTCCAGATCTCGAGGCGGTCGTCGAAGACGGCGGCGCTCACACAACCGCCCGTGATGGAGTAGTCCCGATGGCAAAGCGCATTCACCATGGCCTCGCGCAAGGCGGCCACCGGAAAGAGCGGCTCGTCGATGCGCTCGATCCGCCCCCGCTCGAAGCGTCCGGCAATCGGGAGATGCTTCAACAGGAAGGCCATGCCCTCTTCGAGCAGGCGGAAGGCGTGTCCGCGCACCTGGCGGTTGTCCAGGAACTCCGCCTTGTCGATCCCCTTGAAGCGGGCGAGGCGAAGGTGACACTGGGGATAGTCGGGCAGGGGGTCCTTGGCGAAAAGGACGACGGCCGCGTCGAGAAGGCGTCCGTCGCGCCGGAGCTTGAAGCGATCCAGGATGTCGGCGGCGTCGGTCCCTGTGGCCTCCGGCAGCCTTCCCGCCTCGATCCCGAGCCGGACCGTGCGGAGGATCTCCTCCTTGTCGAGATCGTCCAGGTCGTAGCCTTCCGACGGCTGATTCTCCCAGCGATGGCGGCTGTGGCCTCGCTCGACGAGCAGGCGCTCGTACCTGGCCTGCGGCATCCGCCGCGTCGTGCTGCCCACGCGTTCGTAGGGACGGCCCTCGTAGGTGAAGGGGCGGATATCCAGGCCGCTCGCGACCACCACGACGACGACTTCCAGACCCTCCTTCACTTGGATGCGCTCGATGGAGATCTGGGCGGGAGGCTCGAAACGGGTCGCGGCATGCGCAATCTCGCGGATCGTCTTGTCGGAGACGTCCTGCCCCACGATGGCCCCTTCGGGCCGGACACCGAAGAGCAACGTGCCGCCGGACCCGTTCAGGAAGGCGCACAGCGTCCGCATGCCTTCCTTGAGCTCGCCGGTCGAGCGCTTGAACTCCAGCGTCTCGCCCTCGCCCCGCTTCACAAGGGCGGCAACCTGCTCCATCGTCGTGGGCATCGATACTGCCGTCATGGACGTTCACCTCCATACGGAGGCGAGTCCTCCCGCACCTGCATAGGCTGCGTCATCGCGTCGACGGACAGGTAGTAGTGCGCCACCTTGGTCACCTCGCGCCAGT
>JBHHYG010000488.1:0-2436 GCA_046757445.1 Acidobacteriota bacterium | reverse complement strand
TGCCTCGGTCATTTCTCCCCTCCGGTTCTGGTTGCGGAGGGGCTCACCGGAGGTGGCGGGCTGCGGCAGTCGGCGGCGTTTCATCTCCCATGGTCTCGAGGACCTCCATTGGTTCGGCCGTCCTGTTTGCCCCCTCAACGACCTCACATCGCAACGAACCATGAGGAGGTACAGCTATGAACAGGTGAGTCTCGGTTCGGTTAGGGCAAACAGTTGCGCCTCTGATCACTCCGCAGACGCATCTTTCAGATGGCTCACATGATCGATCAGCCTCTGCAGATGCGCTTTCAGGTGCTCTGTATCCTTTCTCACGAGCCCCTTCACATGTTTCTGGCCCTTCAAGTCCTTCAAGAAGTGCTCTGCAGCGTTCAGGACGTGCTCCATATCGCTGTAGAGCTGCTTGATGTTTCGTCGCTCTTTGCCCATTCGAATTCCTTTTCCTCGTTGTATATACCGATTCCCCAAACTACACTGTCGTCTGTTCTGTCGCCCCGTACGACTTCGACAAGACCCGTGGGCGGCCTACGACGAGGCAGCCCCGCTCTTCGCCCGCATGCGGCGCACCGTCGCTCCTCGATTTCGACGGACCCAATCCCATCACGATCGAACCAGCTGCAAGTTGCGTACCATCAAACGTCGGCCAGTCTCTCTGTTGCGAGGGATTTGCCGGGTGCCCGCTCCCGCTACGCCCGCGGCTCCATGCCCCGGCACAAACAACGGTGGGGCGAAATGCCGTGCGATGGCAGCGGGCCCGCGGCCCGTGTAGTCGAGCTCGTCGCTGCGCGAGATGCATTCGCCGACGCTCAACCCTTCTCCTCAGTCGAACCAGCCCCGGCGGCAGAAGCACCAGAGAAGCCCTCCGACGACGCCCTCGACCGCCTCATGGCTCACTGCTCAGGGCTCACGGCTCACACCTCACAGCTCCCAGCTGATCGCTGGCAGCCCGCAGCTACTGCAGCCGCTGCATGTCACGGCGCACGAGCAAGTACCTCCACAAGCCGAAGCCGATCAAGAACGGCGATATCGCCACCATGATCGATCCGGTGATGACGACCCACGCCCAGTCGAAGAAGTGAATGAAACTCGCACCGCCCACGACGAGAGTCAACACGGTGCGCACGTAGGCAAGGAACGTGCGCTCATTGGCCAGGATGGTTCGGTCGCGTGCGAGCACGTCTCGCAGAATGAGATCGTCCCTCGACACGGAATCGTACGCTTTTTCTGTCATCGCTCAGCCTACCCCTCGGCTGTTAGCCGTTAGCGATTTAAAAGCCAATAGCTCATTGGTAATAGCTGACTTCGTCTTAGTTCGCCCGGGCCACGTTTGCGGATTCGCTGACGAGCGCCGCCAACGATCCTCTCACATCCTCCACCAACTTGCAATGCCGGATCGGCATCGCTCCACAGCTCGACGAACTTGTTATAGTAATCGATGGCCCCGGCCCGTTGATTGCGCGCTTCGAATAACTTGCCGAGCCGCCGATACGTCGAAGCCAGCAAGTACGCGGCCTCCGATTCATCAAATCCTGCAGCTCGCTCACAGCCGCGGCCGGGTGAGCTAGCGGGCGCGTGGGGAATCGGAGGCGCCAGAGTCCTCTGCTGGCCATAGGTTGTGCGTAGTGATGGCGTGGGGTTATGTCGCCAACGGATCAAGATCCGCAACAATTGCAGAATGAGGCCAGAACGGTTCCCGAGGGAGCCTGTTCCACATAACGAGGCCGGCTCCGTTGGCTTTTCGAACTCGCCCCGCGCAGTCTTTTTCGAATCTCTCGCTCCGTCTGCGTAAGTCGTATCGCTCCGTCCCTGCCACAATAGGTCCGGGTGGACCCCCTGACGGCTCCCATCACCCCTAAGCCTCACCGGCTGCCCAGTCCCGATGATCTGCAGAATTTGCACACCAGCGAGCTTTCTTGGACTTCTGCGAGAGTTCATCCTCCCGCGAAAGAGCTAGAACTATTCAACCTTTTCCGATTGGCACCGAGAATGCATGTTCATGGCGAGAGGGTGCCCTCGCGGGGAAAACGGCGGCCTCACTCGAGAGCTACACCATGGATGAGCACGTCGTGCGCGGAACGCCGGCCGAGCTCGCCCAGGCTTTCCTGGCCTTCGTTGAGGCCGTAAAACCCGACCAATCAGGCGATTCGTCGGTTGGCAGAAGCCGGATACGCGAGCGCAAAGAAAGCGAGCCGAGAGAGACCTAGCGGTGGGGCTCGCCGCAGGGCTAGCCCCACATCTCCGACGGAAGATTGGCGTGGAACAAGAACGTCGGCTGAGGGAGGAGGAATGAGAGTCCGACTCGGACCAATCTGGATCCGCGCGCTTAACCCTCTGGTACGTGGGTATCCTGCTGGCGATCCTCCTCGTGGTAAGCGTGCTGTGTTATGCGCTGCTCCGCGGGAGCCTCATGCAGGACGCGGATACGCCCCTCTTGACCGT
>JBHHYG010000487.1:0-2465 GCA_046757445.1 Acidobacteriota bacterium | reverse complement strand
GTACATACGCCTGAAGAGAACAGCCTGAGGCGGATCCGCTTCGTTTCCTGGGCCGCGCATTGCTGCGCGGGCGAGCGCCTTCGCCGCTGAAAACATGCCCGACATCATGCGCATTCGCTCCGACGCATCGGTCGCCCGCAACCGCCTTCGGAATTCGGCCTGCACTTCGGCTGTCGTGTGGTTCATCCTTCGCGAAGTCGATCGAGGCTCTCTCGGACGCCTAGCCCGCATATCTCAACGGGTCGCGTCGCGAGGGCGTGGGAAAGGGTGCGGGCGCAAGGCGCGCGCCGGGAGGGCACCGGAGACGTATTTGACAATACGTCGAGGAGCCAGAGCAAGCGCAACGCAGCGAGCGCGCTCTTTCCCGCGCCCGCAGCAGCAAACCGTTGAGATATGCGGGCTAGGCGTGGCGTAAACGGCAAGGGCTACCGAGCCGGTCACCATGTACGAGATGCCTGCGTCGCCGAGGCGCTGGGCGATCGTCAACAGAAATCTCAGTTGCTCAAGGCTAGCCCGAACTTCTCAACGGATCGTGAAGCGAGCGGGCGCAAGGGCCGCGAGGACAAGGCGCGCGCCGGTTGGAGGGCGCAGGCGTACTCGCACAGTACGTCGAGCCCTCGAGCCAAGCGCAACGCAGTCATCGCGCGCCATTGCGTACGCGCAGCCGCGAGCCGTTGAGAAGTTCGGGCTAGCACGTCTCAGACGGTCGGGCGTCGCTGTGTCATTCGAGCAGATAGCGCCAACTGAGCCCGGGGAAGCGGGCGAAGCCACGATCGGTCGTCCACCACTCGCACCCGTGCTCGAGGGCCAGCGCCGCCAGGTAGGCATCGGTCGTGTCGGCGCCTCGGATGTCTCCTGTCAGCACCAGATCTTTGAAGATCGACCAGTGGCGGCGACCCGGCTCGATGAGCTGGGCCTCCGGCTGTGCCCGTAGCGCGTCGACGAATCCGAAGACTTCTGCGGCAGAAGGGGTGGGGCAGAAGACCCGGGGATTGGTTGCGATGCGAACCACAGCCGCCAGAATCAGGCTCGATAGAGCGACGATCTGGCTCCCGGAGCGCAGGCCCTCCAGCTCGCGCCGACAGATGGAATGATGAGGCGATTGCTCCACCATCGCGTGGAGCAGGACGTTCACGTCGCAGAGGATCACTCCAACTCCAGCAGCGCGCTCGTGTCATCGAGGTCGACGCCGGCGACGGGCTTCACATGGCTCAGGATCGGGAGAGGCGGTGGCCTCCGGGCACGGTGTCCGCGCGCACGCTCCTCGGCCAGATAGAGCCTCAGGCTCTCTTCGAGGATCCGTGTAAGCGACTTGCTGCGCTCGGCGGCCAGTTTCTTGGCCTCGACGAGCAGATGATCGGGGAGGTTGACGGTCGTCCTCATGATGCGGATATGTTACATCAAGCTGCGCACGTTCGAAAGTACGCCGAGCTTGGCGGTGACTTCGTAGGTGCCGAGGGTCATGCCTGGTGTGCGGACCGCGTGCGGCAAGGATCCAGGGTTCACGCCCCTCTCGCTGCTTGACCTGCTGCGGCGTCGCGGACGCCCTGCCGCACTTCGGCCGACCCGGTGGCGTGGTGCCGCGTATGGAGGGGAGCGGATAGATCGCCGGCGACGTGGCCTCGCGCTCGAAACGGCTCGAATCTATCCGTTGGTCGGGTCCAGAGGCAGGGGGAGCACGGGAAGGCGAGCCATCGCCCATCCTGTGAGAACTTCCCTCCCCGTTCATGGAACTCGCCCATGAGGAAGGGTTGGGGCCTGTGTTGACAACTTACCAACTATGGTAAAGTATTGGCATGAACTTTCGTGAAATCGTCAAGCACTTCCGCGATAGGCCATTTTTCGAGAGCCGTGAGATCGTCTTGCTGTTCGACGAGCCCGCCCCGCAGGTACAGGCCCGGCTGAGCCGGTGGCAACGCCAGGGAAAGCTCATCCAACTGCGGCGCGGACGGTATTTGCTGTCGGAAGAGTATCGCCGATTCGAGGTCTCGGACTTCTACATCGCCAACTATCTGCATCGGCCGTCGTACGTCAGCCTCCAGAGCGCGCTCGAGTATTACGACATGATCCCCGAGGCGGTGGGGATGGTGCTGTCGCTGACAACGCTGCACGGCCGTCAGTGGCAGACGCCGGCGGGTCTGTTCCGCTACCGTTCCATCGGCACCGCCCGCTTCTGGGGCTACCGAGAGCAGGGGGCGGTGAGAGCGGGTGAGGAGGCGAGACAGCGACGCTTCTTGATCGCGTCGCCGGAAAAGGCAGTCCTCGATCTGTTCTACCTCGAGCCCGGCGATTGGACAGGCGAACGTCTGGAGGCGCTGCGCTTGCAGAACCTGGGCGCCATCGATCGAGAGCGACTGGTGGGGTTTGCCGAGAAGTTCCAGAGTGCCAAAGTGCAGCGCGCCGCCGGGCGGCTCCTAGCCCGCATTTCTCAACGGGTTGCGTCGCGAGGGCGTGGGAAAGGGTGC
>JBHHYG010000486.1:0-2467 GCA_046757445.1 Acidobacteriota bacterium | reverse complement strand
CGATCCGCCGTACCTCGACCATCGGCGTGAGCGTGATCTCCTTGAACAAGGCCGTCTCCTCGCGGGCTAGTGGCACCGGCGGCGAGTCGGGAACCGGAGATCCCTGCGCCACCCGGCTGACCCGGCCAACGGGGATGCCGGGCGGGAAGAGACCATCGTCCCCCGAAGTAACGACCAGATCACCCTCTTCTACGTCAGCAAGGCTGCGGACATATGCCAACTGCAAGACCCCACCGCCCGTACCATGGACCACACCGCGGGCGCCGGAGCGAACGACCTTGACCCCGGCGGCACTTTCTTCGTCCGTGATCAGCTGCACCATCGAGGTGAGGGAGAACACATCCACTACACGACCGAGGAGGGCGCCGCCCGGGGCGAGCGCCGGGGAGTCGACCTGCGCTCCATCCCAGGACCCCCGGTTGACGGTGAGCGTGCCATAGCCGTCGGTGATGTCCCGCCCGATAACCTCGGCGGCGAGCGACGGTCGCTGCAAGCGCTGCCGCAGAGCGAGAAGCTGGCGCAGCCTGGAGTTCTCACGCGCCGCCTCTTCCAGAAAGACGGCTCGACGTTGCAGGGTGCCTATCTGCTCACTCATCGAATCGGCCTGCCTGGTGGCGCCGACGAGCCCGACGTAGTGGTGCCAGCTGCTGGAAATGCCCAGCCAGACCGCCGCGACCATGCGCTGGGCCGGCCGTAGCACCGTCTGCACGGTGCCTTCCATGGCCGATACAGTGGCCGTTCGGTTGACCTGATAGGACATCAGGACGAAGAAGCCGAACAACAGACCAACCAGTAGTGCCACCGCGCTGGCGTGCCGGCTGATCATCTCCATCGTTGTTCTTCAGTCAGGGCAAGCAGACGCGCCGGAGCAGATCGATGTCGTCGAGGATGCGACCGACCCCGAGGACCACGGAAGAGAGCGGATCCTCGGCGATCGACACCGGCACGCCCGTTTCCTCCCGAAGCCTCAGATCGAGGTTACGCAGCAGAGCACCGCCGCCGGTGAGGATCAGGCCCTTGTCGACAAAGTCGGCGGAGAGCTCGGGTGGCGTACGCTCCAGGGCCATGCGCACCGATTCGACGATCGAGGAGTCAACCTCGCTGAGCGCCTCGCGGATCTCCCGGTCGGTGATGGTAATGGTTTTCGGCTTGCCCTCGACCAGGTCGCGACCCTTGATATCCAAGGTCATCTCCTCATCGAGGGGGTAGGCGGAGCCGATGCTGATCTTGATCTGTTCGGAGGTGCGCTCGCCGATCAGCAAATTGTAGTTTCGCTTGATGTAATTGATGATTGCCTCGTCCATGGACGTGCCGCCGACGCGAATCGAGCGCGAGTAGACAATCCCGGCCATGGAGATCACCGCCACATCCGTGGTTCCGCCGCCGACGTCGACGATCATGTTCCCGGACGGCTCGGTAATCGGCAGCCCGGCACCGATGGCCGCAGCCATTGCCTCCTCGATCAAATAGACTTCGGTGGCCTTGGCCCGGTAGGCAGTGTCTTTGACGGCCCGCTCTTCCACCTGTGTAATGCCGCTTGGCACCCCGATGACGATACGGGGGCGGACCCAGACCCTGCGGTTGTTGGCGCGGCGGATGAAATAGGAGATCATCTTCTCGGTGACGTCGAAATCGGCGATGACCCCGTCTTTGAGCGGACGCACAGCGACGATGTGGCCGGGGGTGCGGCCGAGCATCTCTTTCGCTTCTCTCCCGACTGCTTCGACCTTGTTTGAAAGTTTGTTGATGGCCACGATCGACGGCTCGGACAAGACCACACCGCCGCCGCGAGTGTACACGAGCGTATTGGACGTGCCGAGATCGATGGCGAGATCGTTGGAGAACAAGGAAAAAATCGATAGGCGACGCATGGAATCTGACAAGCTCCGGCCACAAAACGACACGGTAATCATGGCAGTCTAGCACGAGCCGGATCGGGGAAGAAAGCGCAACTTACCCTGGATACAAGGAGTTTTGCCAGGGTTCGGGAGTTGCTCGAAAAGCGGTCAAACAGGAGCGAACGGTTAGGTGGTTGTCGTCGTGGCCTCGCCCCCGGTACCATAGGAATTCTTGCTCGTGCCGTGCCGGATGGCGTGCCGCCTCCGGTGAGATTTTCCCCTGCTGTCTTCGCTGGTTCCATCCGGGAGGAAGCCCGCCCGTGCTCGAAACCCTCCGACGCAACGTCCGCAAACTGTCGTGGACCCTGTGGCTCGTCATCGTCGCCTTCATCGTTCTCTATATCCCCAACCTGGTCCGGAGCCCGGGCAATGTCGTAGCCCGCGTCGACGGCGACCCGATCTACGTGAGCGAGTACCAGCAGGCCCTACAGCAGCAGGCCGACTACTATCGAGGCCTCAACCAGGGCGAGCTACCCGACGACTTCCTGCAGCAGGTCCAGGTCAAGCAACTGGTCCTCGATTCGCTCATCCGCAGAAAGCTGATGCTGGCGGCGGCGCGAGACCAGGGG
>JBHHYG010000485.1:0-2468 GCA_046757445.1 Acidobacteriota bacterium | reverse complement strand
AGGCCGGCTTCTCGATCATCGAGGTGCTCGTGGTGCTGGCGGTCGTTGCCATCCTGGCGATGCTGGCAGTGTCGCAGTTCGTCCAAGCCTACGACCGCAGCCGCCAGCGGTCCACGCTCGCCGACATGCGCTCGGTGGCCGCCGCCAACGGCATGTACCGGATCGACAACTCCAAGTACGCGCAGGCGCTCACCGACCTTGCCCCCGACTACATGGACCCGATCCCGACGGTCGACCGCTGGGGCTACGCCTGGACCTACGTCGGCGGCTCCAGCTACTCGCTCACCTCGCGCGGCTCCGACGGCATTGCCGGCCCGCCGCCGCCCGCCGACTGGACCGGCGAGCCCTTCGAAGCCGACCTCGTGCTCCAGAGCGGCACCTTCACGCAGGCACCGAAGTCGCAGTAAACGGATGGGCCTGCAATTGGCGACAATTACGGTGGGCGAGGGAACAGAGCCGTGATGCGCTTGGCCGACGTCAGACCGCAAGAAGGCTATCGCCTGTGGCTTCGGTACGATGATGGTACCGAAGGCACGGTCGACCTTTCAGCCCAGCATATTCATCCTGGGGGAAGAGAGAGCGTTGAGGGGCCGATGAGACCGCGGCTGACGAGCCGCGGGCCTACAAGAGACGTGTGAGAGGGGCGGTGACGTCGGTATGGCGAACCGTGACGGACACGCAGGCAGCTGGAAGAGCGCTTCGCGCGGGTCGAGGGCACACGTCGCCGCCAGCGTCACCGGGAACGCTTCAGCGGGCGGCTTATCTGATGGCTTCAGCGTCAGCCGACGGCACAGGGTTGCCATCTGAGCTGCTGGATCCTGGCCAGCAACCGGTACCAGTGAGCGGCGACCAACTGTCCGATGGCGACCGTCACGGAGCGTCCACCCAGCAGCACCCGGGCGGGCACCTTCAGCACATGGGTCACGAACCGCTCCAGGCTCCAGCCGGTACAGGTGATCGCCTCGAGCAACGCTCTGCCGGTATGCAGCAGGTTGTAGGCGATCCCGGCCAGCAGCAACCGCACTTCGTTGACGGCGAAGGGATCGCAGGGCTCGGCACGCTCTGCGGGGGGCTTGCCCGCGTAGGTGCTCTTGGGGCGGTTGGTGGAAGAGAGCGCCGGATCCACCACGTTGACCAGTTCGCCGAAGTGGCCCTCGGCCTTGCCCCGGCGGCGGTACAGCTGCAGCAGCTTGGCGGCCGGCATCTCCTGAGCGCTGAAGCTGGTGAGCAGGAAGAACGTGTGCAGGAACAGCTCCCCGGGTCGTTCCTGCACCACCAGCACGACGCGGCGCTGTCGGCTCCACTCCCCGGCCCGGTAGGTGAGCTCGTACAGCCAGGTGCGAGGCTCCTTGGGCGGCCGCCCCGGAGGGCGCCGCACCAGGGGCTCGGCCATCCGCTGCAGCACCGGGTTCTTGCGGATGCGGCAGATGTAGGGGACGCCGCGCTTCTCCAGGCCCGAGAGCAGATTGTCTTCGGGGAAGCCGGCGTCCATGCGAAGCGACAGGCTCTTGGCGTAGCGTCCCTGGAGCTGGTCGATGAGCTTGTGGACGAAGTGGTGGGCCCCGTCGGCGGTGTGGGCGTTGCCGGCCCTCAACCTGGTTGCCAGAAGATCTCCGGTCTCGGCCACCGAGGCCAGGATCGGGTGGTAACCGCGGTGACCGAAGTGGCCGTTGTAGGCTGCCCCGTCCTGGTTGCCCCAGACCTCGATAGGGAGCGAGTCGAGGTCGATGGTGGCGTGCTCGAGCGGCCCGCCCTCGGTGGCCTGCACACGGCGGATCGCCGTCTCCACCAGCCCCCTCTGCAGCCCGGCGCGGTTGGCCAGGGTGGAGAGTGCATGCTGCAGACGCGAGAGCGTCGGCTGCGACGCCAGCCCCTCGGGGATGAGCGCGTCCTGGGCAACGCTGCGCAACGGTGCGTCGCCCCGGCGCTCCGACACCGACAGCCGCAGTACGGGGTCGTCTCTCAGCAGCTGGGCATCGTTCAGATCCCGCCACCCCTGCGAGAGCAACAGCACCGTCGTGCGCAACAACTCCACCCACGGATGGGTGATGACGTCCTGGTCGCGGGGGTCGGCGAGGCGCTCGGCCAGGTACTCGTCGATGCCCAGCTGCCCCATCAGCTCCCGCAGCAGCAGCGCCCCGGCGTCGCCGGTCAGCCTCTGGCGGCGCGCCTCGATCTTCACCGACCGGTTGAAATCGAGCCGAAACAGCGTATCTTGGAACTCACTCATAGCGACGCCTCCGAGTGCTTGTGTCCAGGTTCTCTAACACCTTTAGATACAGCACTTGGAGGCGTTTCGCTATAAGGGAAACCGCATAGCGCTGAATTAGAAGGGGTTTGGTTAGGAGCAGTCCACTACGCTGGAGGGGTGTGACCCAGCCTGGTTCGGTTCTCGGGGGCACGTCTTCCGCAAGTTGCGGCCACCGGGCCGGCCCGAGCGGTGCACTACCTCAGCGCTTCGTCCTGAC
>JBHHYG010000484.1:0-2494 GCA_046757445.1 Acidobacteriota bacterium | reverse complement strand
ACCCCGATCCCCTGCGGTCCGCGTGGCGTGATCCATGACTATGTATCCTTCTATTTCGGCTACCTGTCTCCGATGCTGCTTCAACTCAAGACGGGACAGGTACAAGGCTATGAAGAGGGGCAGGAGCCACTGATCTACTTGGTCTCCACCGCCCAGGCTGTGGAACGGAGCGAAACGGGTTTCGTGTTCTCGAACGGACACGGGATTGCCGCGTATACGGATTGGTACGATGACCTGGCCGAACTGGACGAGGTCGAATGGGACATGGTCTACCAGCGATATTGGGCCGACAGCGTGGACGACATGGACCGCCAGCGTCGAAAGCAGGCCGAGTTCCTGGTGCATCGTTTCTGCGACTGGTCCCTGATCGAGGGGATCGCCGTGATCAACGAGCAGGTGAAGGTAACGGTTGAGGGTATCTTCGGAGCATTTCCGTCCAACCTGACCCGTCCCGTCCGAATCGAGCGCGGATGGTACTACTACGACTGAGGGAGGCGTCGCCATGATAGAGACCACGCGAGGCAATATCCTCGACACGAACGCGGAGGCGCTGGTCAACACGGTGAACTGCAAGGGATACATGGGGAAGGGCATCGCCCTGCAGTTCAAGAAGGCCTTTCCGGAGAACTTCAAGGCATACGAACGCGCCTGCAAAGCGGACGAAGTCCGTCCGGGAAAGATGTTCGTCTACGAAACCGGCTCCATGCTGAATCCCAGGTACATCATAAACTTTCCCACCAAGCGGCACTGGCGCGGGAAGTCACGCCTCGAGGACATCGAGGCCGGACTTCAGGCCCTGGCGGAAGAAATCAGGGAGAGGGGAATCTCATCGGTTGCGGTTCCCCCTCTCGGTTGCGGACTGGGTGGGCTGGCTTGGGGGACGGTCCGACCAATGATCGAGGAAGCATTGGCCGGGCTGTCGGGAGTCCGAGTACTGCTCTTTGAGCCCGCAGGAACGCCGGAGGCGAAGGCCATGCCGGTACGAACCAGCCCCCCCCGGATGACTACGGCCCGTGCCCTTTTCATCGAACTGATGCGAAGGTACGCCGAGCTGTCCTACCGGCTGACGCTTTTGGAGATTCAGAAGCTGGCGTACTTTCTGCAGGAGGCCGGCGAGCCGTTGCGTCTTCGCTATCAAGCCCATCTCTACGGTCCGTACGCGCACAATCTCAACAAGGTTCTCGAGGTTCTGGAGGGTCACCTTATTCGTGGCTACGGCGACACGCAGAAGCCGGATGTGGAGATCGAACTGCTGCCCGGCGCGGTCTCCAAGGCCGACGCGTTCCTGGAGAAGCACCGGGAAAGCCGAGCGCGCCTGGCTCGGGTGACGGAATTGATCGAAGGCTTTGAGACACCCTACGGAATGGAATTGCTGTCGTCGGTCCACTGGATTGCACACCGCGATGCCGAACGCGTCCGGAACGCCGAGGAAGCCATCGTGCAGATGCGGCAATGGAACGAACGCAAGCGCCGGATGTTTCGTGCCGAACACATCCGCATTGCATGGCAGCGCCTGGACGAGAACGGCTGGTTGCCGCTGGCGAAAGGGAATTGATGCCGTGCCAGCACACGGAACGGGCCTTCGAGGCCGCCATCGAACGGCATCTGACTGCGGCGGGCGGCTACGAGAAGGGCGACCGCGAGTCCTTCGACTGCGAACGGTGTCTCGATCCGGTGGTCTTCCTCGCTTTCGTGAAGGAGACCCAGCCCGAGGAGTGGGAATACCTCGAGAAGCTCCAGAAGGACGCGGCAGAGGAGACGTTGCTCGACGACCTCTGCCGGGCGCTCAACTCCGAGCACGAAGGCTGTCTGTCGGTCCTGCGCCATGGCTTCAAGTGCTTCGGGAAGCTGTTCCGCGCGGCCTACTTCGCGCCAGCGAGCGGCATGAACCCGGAGACGCAGCGCCTGTACGCCGCCAACCGGCTCACGATCACACGCCAGCTGCGCTACTCGAACCGCCACGGGAACACGCTGGATGTGACGCTCAGCCTCAACGGCATCCCGGTGGCGACGGCCGAGCTCAAGAACCCGATGACGGGCCAGACCTGGCGGCACGCGGTGACCCAGTACAAGAACGACCGCGACCCGGCGGACCTCATCTTCCGCTTCAAGAAGCGGACCCTCGTGCACTTCGCCGTGGACCCGGACGAGGTCTACATGACCACGCGCCTCTCGGGCCGGAACACGCGCTTTCTGCCATTGAACAGGGGCTGCGCTGGCGGTGCGGGAAACCCCGAGAACCCCGGAGGATGCAAGACGGCCTACCTCTGGGAGGAGGTGCTCAAACGGCACAGCTTCCTCGACATCCTGGCGCGGTTCATTCACCTACAGGTTGAGGAGAAGCAGCTCGGCGGGAAGAAGGTGAAGCGCGAGACGATGATCTTCCCACGCTACCACCAGCTGGGCTGCGTGCGCCGTCTCGTGGCCGACGCCCGTGGAGCGGGGGCCGGCAACAACTACCTCGTCCAGCATTCGGCCGGAAGCGGGAAGAGCA
>JBHHYG010000483.1:0-2503 GCA_046757445.1 Acidobacteriota bacterium | reverse complement strand
GCCCTCTCCGACATCGGTCCCAAGTGACCACGAACCTCAAACTCGAACCGACGCAAGGAGACCACGAGCAGAGAAAGAAAGATGCAATAACAGCACTGTAGGAGGTAAGCTTCAGGAGGTCTGGAGGCTACGTCAGAGGTTTTTCAACAAGAAGAGGGACGCTGCCAGAGCATTGGCATCGGCAGGCTCTTCATGGCACGATGGTTCGAAGAACGAGCCTGTGTGAGACTTGTCCGCCCCAGTCAGAAAACACTCTTGGCGAGAGCGAAGTCGACTGGTCCCCAGACGGAAATAAGGTAGCTTTCAGCGTCTTCGTGGGGCCACTGGCGGACTGCAATATTTTTCATGTGCCCTCGGATCTGTCACTTCTCACTATCATGAACCCTGTTTCTCACCAATCATGATCCAGGCCCCCGAAGCCTGGGTGGATGTTACAACCTGACGTCGGTCTTGTTCATCCTCTTCCTTTCCTGATTTTCGGTTTCTTCCCTCCTCGAGGGCGAGGGTCCCCGGAATCGGCTTCCCCAGAGCCCCCAGGACGGGCGATCTCGATCCGGTCCGACCCAAACCCCACGCCGTGGAAACGAGTACGGCGGCTCATGGACTGCCTGCCGGCACCGGGGGGAGGCTCGCAGTTCTCCCCGGACGCTGACGCTGCCGATAGCTGTCGCCCTCGATGACGACCTGATTGGAGTTGTGAGCCAATCGATCGAGCGCACTCTGGGCCAGCACGGCATCGTCGAACAGCGGAATCCACTCCTCCACTGCGCGATTGCTGGTGAAGATGGTGGAAGCTCGGCGGTGGCGTCCGATGATGATCTCATAGATGTCGTTCGACTGCATGGCATCGAGGCGACGAAGGGCGAAGTCGTCTACGACCAAGAGCTCGGGAGCCAGCAGGCGCCTCAGGGCTCTCTCCTGGGAGTGATCGGCGCGAGCCTGACGCAGCTCCTTGAACAGTTCGTCGGCACGCAGAAAGAGCACCTTGCGACCGGCCCGGCAGGCGGCGTGTCCCAGCGAGCAGGCGAGCAGGGTCTTGCCGACTCCGACCGGACCGAGGAAGAGGACATCCTCGCGGCGTTCGAGAAAACCCAGAGAGAAGAGGTCTCGAACCCGATCGCGATCGAAGGTCACCGGGGCGTCCCAGTCGAAGTCCTCGAGGCTGCGCAACTCGGTGAAGCGAGCCTGGGCCAGACGCAGGGAGAGACTCTTGTGATCGCGCCGGTCAATCTCGTCCTGGAGCACCAGTTCCAGGAAGTCGGCCGGGGCGAGCTTCTTCTTGCTCGCGTAGCTGATGCGATCGGGCAGGATCGGTACGATGCCCGAGAGACGGAGCCTCTTGAGGACGCTCTTCAAGGAGGGAGCGATCTCCATGGTCGTCTTTCTCCTTTCGGGAGTGCGGGTGGTTGAAGCTTCCCTCGCCGCGCAGGAAGCGAGCCGGCAGGGCCAGCAGGGTTTGCTGCTTTCCGGGAGGGGTCTCGGCCGTGGCCTCGATGCCGTGGACCAGGATGCGCTCGAGACGGCGGACGTTGATGAGCTCGAAGGCCACGGCTCGGGCACAGGCCGCTTCCATGCGCCGGGCCCCGTACTTCTCGGCCAGGCGAAAAAGCCTCTGGGCTTGCCGCAGCTTGGCCCAGGGAAAGGTGCCGCCCAGGAGTTCGGCGACGAAGTGCTCGGTCTGCTTGCCGATTCCGGCCGCCCGGCGGATCAGGCGATAGGGATCGCGCGTGGCATAGGGAATCAGGGGCTCGGGATAATCCTCGGTGTCGGTGCTGCGCCCGCCGGGCGGTTGTCTCGCATGAGTCTTGATCTGCTCTCCGCGGAAGTAGATCCGCACCAGGGAGCGGTCGCCGCGCACCGTGACCCGGTGGCCGACATAGCGCGTCGGCAGCGAGTAGATCGCCTTGTCAAACTGGATGTGGCGATCACGATGCACCTTGCACTCGGCCCAGCCGGGCACGTCGTAACGTTCCTTCTCCAGTGGCAAGAGGGCCGCTCTCTCCTCCTCTTCGAAGACCACCAGAGGACGCTTTCTCGTGGTGCCGTGGATGCGCATGCCGGCCTCTTGCCGACACCAGCGGAGGGCCTCTCTCTGCACGTGGTCCACATCGAGCCAGTTCTCGCCGCGAAACAGGTTCTCCCTGACATAGGATACGCCGCGCTCCACGTGGGGCTTGCCCTGGGGATGGCGCACCACCGCCGGATCGATGACGAAGCCGCGATAGCGGGCGTAGTCTTCGAAGGTCCTTTGAAAATCGGGGTCGTAGCGGTCGGCCTTGGTCACCGCCGCCTTGAGGTTGTCGAGGACCACCCGAGCGGCCACACCGCCAAAGAACTGCCAGGCATCTTCCAGAGCGGCAATGACATCCTCGAGCTTCTGGCCGTGGCTGCAGTGAACATACTGATGGCGGCTGTAGACCAGCGTGACGATCAAGGCGTGAGTCAGCCGCTCGCGCTTCCTCTCCGGATCCCAGACCCGGCCCAGAGTGCCAAAGTCGATCTC
>JBHHYG010000482.1:0-2515 GCA_046757445.1 Acidobacteriota bacterium | reverse complement strand
CGTGGCCTCATCGAGCAGTACATGGAGGTTTTCGCACCCTCGGCGGCTGTCGCAGCCGAAGACGCCGCTGCCACCGGAGCCGAGCAAGATACAACGGCTACCAGCGACGAAGCGGCGGCCGTGGGGGCAAGCTGAGCTGCTCCTGGGGAATGATCGAACGGGTCTGGACGGAGCGCGTGAACATGCTGGTGAAGGAATAGACGATGGCGACGCTGCTCGACCTGCGACGGCGTGTCCGTTCGGTGCGCAATATTCGGCAGATCACCCGGGCGATGAAGATGGTTGCCGCCGCCAAGCTGCGACGTACACAAGACCGTATCATTGCTGCGCGCCCCTACAGTGACAAGCTGTGGGAGGTGCTTAACGACCTGGCCGAGCGCACCGAGGAACGCGATCACCCGCTCTTGCGGTCGGCACGACAGGAACATGTCACTGCTGTCATCGTCACCTCCGACCGCGGCCTTTGTGGCTCGTTCAACACCAACGTCGTCCGGCGAGCGACGACGGCGCTGCACAGCTGGCAGGACCAGGCGGTGAATCTGGTACCGGTCGGCAAGGCTGGCTACACGTACTTCAGAAGACGCGACTGGCCCATCGGCAACTCCTACCTGGATTGCCTCTCCGACCTGTCGTTCGCAGGCGCTGCGGCCATCGGGCACTACTTGATCGAGGAGTTCACCGAGGAGCGCACCGACGCCGTGTACGTTATCTACAACGAGTTCAAATCGGTGCTCCGCCAGCAGGTTGTGGTGGAACCACTATTGCCGATCCTCGGCATTCGCCTGCCGCAACGGCTGGGGGTTACCGCCCGTGAAGCGGCAAGGGCCTTCGCCGAGCAACAAGCTGGCGGCTCGTTGGCGGTGGGGTTCGGTGAGATCGGCAGCCTTGCCGGGGCCTGGGCGCGGGGCCGGGATGAAGCTGAAGCTGCGCTGGTGGCGGAAATGGCACCGGTGGAGCTGGTGGACTACCTGTATGAGCCGAGCGCCGCGGCAATCTTCGGCGAGCTGCTGCCGCGCCACGTCGAGGTGCAAGTGTTCCGTGCCTTGATGGAGTCGGTGGCTGCCGAGCATGCGGCGCGCATGACCGCCATGGCCAATGCCACGAAGAATGCCGATGAGATGATCGATGACCTTACCTTGACCATGAACAAGATCCGCCAGGAAGAGATCACCACCGAGATTCTCGAGGTGGTCGGTGGAGCCGAGGCTCTCGAGTAGCGAGGAGGAAAAGAATGGCAAAGGCGACCCCACGAGCGCAATCGGCCGGAGCTGCCAGCGAGGCGGCAGCCGGCACGGTTGTGGCGGTTGTAGGACCGGTGGTGGATGTGGAGTTCACTGCCGCGAGCCTTCCGCCTATCCATCAAGCCTTGAAGATCCGGGACGAAGAAAAGCTGTCATCACAGCCCATCGACATCGTCGTCGAGGTGGCACAGCATCTGGGGGAGAGGCGGGTACGTTGTGTATCGATGCATTCCACCGATGGCCTGGTGCGAGGCATGAAGGCGACCGACACCGGTGGACCGATTACCACACCGGTGGGCGATGCGACGTTGGGGCGGGTTCTCAACGTCATCGGCGAGCCGGTGGACGGGCTCGGGCCGGTCGACTCAAAGGAACGGTGGCCGATCCACCGCCACGCACCTTCGTTCGAGGACCAGGCGACCGAGTCCGAGCAGTTCGAGACCGGCATCAAGGTCATCGACCTGCTGGTGCCCTTCAAAAAGGGCGGCAAGATCGGCTTCTTCGGTGGCGCCGGCGTCGGCAAGACGGTGTTTATCCAGGAGCTGATCCACAACGTCGCCACCGAACACGGCGGCTACTCGGTCTTCGCCGGCGTCGGCGAGCGCACGCGTGAAGGCAACGACCTGTGGTTGGAGATGAAGGAGGCTGGGGTCATCAGCCAGACCTCGCTGGTCTATGGCCAGATGACCGAGCCGCCCGGGGCCAGGTTGCGGGTCGGCCTCACCGGCGTCACCGTCGCCGAGTACTTCCGCGACCAGGGCCAGGATGTGTTGCTGTTCATCGATAACATCTTTCGCTTCACGCAAGCGGGCTCGGAGGTATCAGCCCTGCTCGGCCGCATGCCCTCGGCGGTCGGATACCAACCCAACCTGGCCACCGAGCTCGGTGAGCTGCAGGAGCGCATTACCGCCACCAAGAAAGGATCGGTGACTTCGGTGCAGGCGATCTACGTACCGGCTGACGATTTCACCGATCCCGCACCAGCCACCACCTTCGCTCACCTCGATGCCAACGTGAACCTCTCGCGTGCACTGACAGAGATCGGCATCTACCCGGCGGTCGACCCTCTCGATTCGGCATCGACGCTGGTCGACCCAAGGGTGCTGGGCGACGAACATTACCAGGTTTCCCGGGACGTGCGGCGCATCCTGCAGCGCTACAAGGATTTGCAGGACATCATCGCCATCCTCGGCATGGAAGAGCTTTCCGAGGAGGACAAGGTCACCGTGGCACGAGCGCGAAGGTTGCAGCGCTTCTTGTCACAACCGTTCTTC
>JBHHYG010000481.1:0-2516 GCA_046757445.1 Acidobacteriota bacterium | reverse complement strand
CCCTCGGGATGAGAAGGGCGGTCTCGTCGGGGCACAGCGCTCCGATCTCCACGGCCTCGATGCCGCCCGGCAACGTGTCGCCGAACTTGAATGGTTTGACATTCTCGCCGTGGGTGAACTCGTGCAGCCCGGTCTCGGCGCACCAGACGGTGCAGCCGTACCTGCGAGCGAGCTCCCCGCTTTGACGGTAGTGGTGCCGGTTGGTGAGTAGAATGTGCTCGACACCGCACTCGAACGAGCCGAGGCCCTTCTCCGGCACCATCGGGTCGAGCAGGATCTTCTCGTCGGCCAGGTAGTAGGAACTCACCTCGATCCCGATCCTCGGATGGGTGGCGGTCCAGTGATAGACGCGGGGTAAAATCTCCTTCATGGCGTACCTCCGGGAAAGGCTGACAAAACCGATGGATCTACTCTAACCGAGGTTCACGTCCGAGGGTACGGTCTGATACAGCCCCAGCGGTCAGCGAATTGGCGCTGAACGCGAAAACACGCAGGGAAAGCGGCCGCTTCGTCACTGGGGACTCGATGAACCTTCCCCACCTCATGAAGGCGAATCGCCACCGGGCAGCCCTCGCGACCACCATATTCTGTCCCTCCGTGTGGGTAGCCACCATCGGCACGGGGGTCCGAAGCACACAGAACCCGGAGAGCGCCGGAGGTTGGCCGATCACCCGTTGGCGTGCGCTACTGGTGTCTCGGAAAGACAAGCGAGCTACGGCGGAGGGAGTTTTCGGGAGGGACAGTCGCCAGCAGCAACGATTGAAGTGGCCCGGCCTCTCGGGAATCCGTCACTCCGCGACGACGTCGGCGGGATAGAGACGCTCGAACTCGGGAATACCGTGCAGGATCGTCAGGTCCGGATCGCGGCGCGCCCATACCGGGTCCTTGAAACCGGCATCCCAGGCCTTCTTCAGCACGTCCAGCGCCTCATCGGCCTTGTTCAGGCTGCAGAATACGCAGGCAACGTTGTAGAGCACCGTCGCGTCGTCGGGGCGTAAGGTCATGGCCAGGTTTGCCTCGCGGATCGCGTCCTCGGAGCGTTCCAGGCTGGCGTACTCGGTTGCGAGGTGAGCCCTCGCCCGCGAATCTTCGGGGACCTTTCGCAGATGCTTCTCCAGGACCTGGATCCTGTGCTGAACGAAGTTGCTGCGCTCTTCGTTCTTCCCGAGCGCGCCCAGTGCGTTCAAGATGGGCACATAGATGTTGTAGTCGTCGCCGGTGGCCTTCATGGCCGCTTCAGCCATGTTCGCCACTTCCTGGTATCGACCCGCCGCGAAGAGCGCCCGACCGAAGAGGTAGTAGCCGCCCTCGCAGTCCTGCTTGGCCTCGATCGCCTGCCGGACGACCCGGATCGCATCGTCGTATGCTCCCTCGGCGTAGCGAATCCAGGCCCGTGCGACCTGAACTTCGGGCAGGTCCGGCCGCAGCGCGTCCGCCCGGCTGGACGCCGCCTTGGCCCGCTCGATCCAGATCGCCTCGCGCTCGTAGTGGTAATGGATCTGCGCACAGATATTGGCGATGGCCGCGTGGGCAACGGCGAAATCAGGATCCTGTGTCACGGAGTTCTCGAACATCTGTCGCGCGAACTCCATGTCTTGACGAGTGAGCCGCCGCGCATAGCTCTTGCCGCGCAGAAACAGATCGTATGCTTGCAGATCCTCGGTCGGCTTGGTGGCGATGGCTTCGCGCTCCTGTGGCGAAAGCGTGATCCGCAGCGCCTCGGCTATCTTGCGCGCAATCTCGTCCTGCACGTCGAAGACATCCTTCATCTCGCGGTCGTAGCGTTCGGACCACAGCGGGAAATCGGTGCTCGTGTCCACGAGCTGGGCGTTGATGCGCAGGCGGTTGCCGGCACGACGCAGGCTGCCCGTCAGCACGAAGGCCGCCCCCAGCTGATCGCTGATCTGTGCGGGCGTCACCGGCTTGTCGCGGTACGCCAGCACCGTGGGCCTGGAGAAAATGTTCAGTTCCGCGATCTTCGACAGCTCCGTGATGATGTCCTCGGTGACGCCGTCGCGGAAGTACTCGTCCTCCTTCACGCCGCTGAGATTCTCGAAGTACAGCACGGCGATCGATCGCGCGGCGGGCGTGTTGCCGCCGGCCGTGTGTGGCTTGCCCGTCTCCGCCGCCCGCCGCCCGCCGGATTCGAGATCGCGCCGCAGGCGCATCAAGTCTGTCTTGAAATCAGTGGCGCTCTGGTAGCGCAGACTGCGGTCCTTCTCCAGTGCCTTACCAAGAATGCGGTTGAACTCAGACGGCAGTCGGGGATTCGCGGTTGAGGATGGCGTCGAAGACCACCGCCGATGTCTCACCCTGGAATGGTGCAATCCCCGTTGCCATCTGGTACAGAACGGTGGCGAGGGAGAAGAGATCTGTGCGGGCATCGGTCAACTGTCCGCGGGCCTGCTCCGGCGACATGTAGGCCACCGTGCCCAAGGTGGTACCAGCTACCGTGAGATTCTGTCCCTCCATCGTCAGAGCCTGCGAGGCATCGGCGCCTCCGTCAACCGGTGCCC
>JBHHYG010000480.1:0-2527 GCA_046757445.1 Acidobacteriota bacterium | reverse complement strand
CAGCAACAGCGGGTGGGTGTCGCGCGGGCCCTGGCAGCCACGCCCAAAGTGATGCTTCTCGACGAGCCGTTTGGCGCCCTCGATCCGTTGACGCGCGATCGCCTCCAGCATTCCTTCATGAGAATCCGACAGGAGAACCACCTTACTGCAATCTTCGTAACCCATGACATGGTAGAGGCACTGATCCTGGGAGACCGAATTGCCGTCATGCGCGCCGGACGCTTGGTCCAGATCGGGACACCCCATGAGCTCATGGTCGAGCCTGCCGACGAGTACGTGCAGCAGCTGATGGGTACTCCGAAGCGGCAAGCGCATCTAGTCGACGAGCTAATGGCAGAGGGCCCGCAGTGACCGAGCAGCTGGCGCTGTTGCCGGAATACCTCACGGCCCACCTCCAGCTCACGCTGGTGGCGCTATTGCTCGGAATAACGATCAGCGTACCCCTCGGTGTGTTCGTCACGAGGCTCGGCTGGATCGAGCAGCCGATCATGGGCTGCGCGAGCGTCATTCAGACCATCCCGAGCCTGGCGTTGCTGGCGATTATGGTGCCGGTGCTGGCCGCCCTCAATCTCCAAAGCATCGGCTACCTTCCGGCCATCATTGGTCTCACTCTCTACAGCGTACTGCCGATTCTGCGCAACACCGTCGCCGGGCTCGAGTCCGTGGATCCAGCGCTCATCGAGGCCGCACGCGGTGTGGGCATGACCCCCGCGCAACAGCTGCGCCGTGTCGAGTTGCCGGTCGCAATGCCGGTGATCGTCGCCGGCATCCGGACGGCCACGGTGTGGACTGTCGGCATCGCAACGCTGGCGACACCCGTGGGGGCCACGAGCCTGGGCAACTACATATTCACCGGACTCCAGACTCGGAATTTCATTGCGGTAATGGTCGGCTGTGCGGCAGCTTCGATCCTGGCGTTGGTCCTCGACGGTCTGGTGCGTGCCCTCGAGGTGGCAGCGCAGAGGCACAATCGCGCTCTCGCCGTCGCGGTGCTGGGCGTCTTTGGACTGCTCTGTCTGTTTGCCGGTGCGTCGATCGCTCGCAACCTCTTGTCGCAAAGTCAGGACCGAATCACAATCGGGGCAAAGACCTTCACGGAGCAATACATCCTCAGCGAGATCATGGCACGAACCATCCATGAGGAGACTGGGCTCGACACGACCGTCATGCAGTCGCTGGGCTCGACAGTAGCGTTCGACGCCCTCCGCACCGGAGAGCTCGACGTATACGTCGACTACTCGGGAACGATCTGGGCAACGATCATGAAGCGCGATCAACTACCCGACGACCGTACCGAGGTGTTGAGCGCAGTAGCTCGGTACCTGGCCGACGAGCACGGCATCGTCCAGGTCGGTGCCTTGGGCTTCGAGAACGCCTACGCCCTCGCGATGCGGGAGCGCCAGGCCAGCAAGCTGGGGATTCGCCGCATCAGCGATCTGACACCACACGCGCCAGGACTGTCCATGGGCGGCGATTACGAGTTCTTCGGGCGACCCGAGTGGCGAGACATACGAGAGGCGTATGGCCTCCATTTCGGCAGCAAGCGCAGCATGGATTCATCTCTCATGTATCAGGCGGCCGCCAACGGAAGCATCGACGTCATCAGCGCCTTTTCCACGGACGGGCGCATCGCAGCCCTCAACCTGAGGGTTCTCGAAGACGACCGCGGCGCCATCCCGCCTTATGACGCGGTCATTCTGGTCAGCCCGGTCCTGGTCCGCAAGCACCCAGCCGTCGTCGAATCACTGCGTCGGCTGGTGGGAACGATCGACGCCGATCGGATGCGGCAGATGAATCTCTCGGTGGACGAGCTCGGACGAACCCCGGCCGATGTGGCCGCCGAATTCCTGCGTGAAGGACCTCTGGCCCCACTCCGCCGTTCGCAGTCGAACTGAGGCGGGGTCGGGACAACAGATTTCGTAGCGAGCTCACAGAGGGTTTACATTGAATCAAATCAGGCCACCATTTCTATACCGAATATCCCAAGCCCCTGGCAACCTCTGAGCCGGCCCCGTTTGATCAAATGAGCTAAAATGAATTGAGATGATACGATCATGGCTGAGAGGAGGCCGCTCAAAAAGGGGTAACTCTTAATGGACACAATGCAGGGCTCCGTAAAAGTTATTGACTCTGATGCCCATTTCCTGGACATGGGTGAAATCGGCTCGGTGAGCCCCATGGTCGCCTCGGACTATCCCCATTGGGACATGAGCTGGCCGGATTCCTCCGTTCGCATCTGGCAGAGAGATGACCTGTCGCTAGAGACGAAGAGGAACATCTTGGAAGGCAACGCACGTCGTTTTTACAAGCTGAGTTAGTCCCAGTTCCTGCTCCAGCTTAGGACGTAAAAAAACAACCCGATTCAACTACAGGTTAAGGAGCCTTGCGGCGTTATTTCCCAAAATCAGTTCCTTGAACTTCTCGCTGACCGGCAGCGAATTGACCGCCTCTACGGTCTCGCTTGGGGTCGTGCCCACGGGGAAATCGCTACCCATGAGGACCTTTTCGGGAACCGTCTCCTCCAGCA
>JBHHYG010000479.1:0-2532 GCA_046757445.1 Acidobacteriota bacterium | reverse complement strand
TCCTCCGCAGCCAGCGACTGTTGAAATAGGGGAGATCGGTATGTGCGGTATCGCCGGAGTATGGGGTGTGCGCGATGAGGACCTGGTGCGTCGGATGATGGATCGACTGGCACATCGTGGACCTGACGCCGGGGGCGTGCATTTGGACGCTGCAGGCACGCTCGGCCACCGGCGGCTTTCGATCATGGATCCAAAGCGTGGAGGCCAGCCCATTTACGATGAGGCTGGGGAGCGAGCCGTCATCACCAATGGAGAGATATACAACTACCCGCGGCTAAGATCGCAGCTCAGTAGCCGGCACTCGTTCCGGACTCGCAGCGACAGCGAAGTCCCGCTGCATCTGTATGAGGAGCTGGGTCAAACGTTGGTTCGCCGCCTCGATGGTATGTTCGCGTTCGCCATCGCGGATGGAGAGAGTCTGTTCCTCGCCCGAGACCCGATTGGGATCAAGCCCCTTTACTACGGCCAGCGCGATGGGGACTTCGTGTTCGCTTCGGAGCTGAAGGCACTTGTGGGGTTGGCCGAGGACGTACGCGAGTTTCCGCCGGGCACGTGCTTCCATTCCGACACCGGTTTTCGGCCGTACTACCACGTGCCCGATAGAGCACCGCGGGACATGCCGCTGAAGACGCGGCTCCACCTGTTACGCGAGACATTGGATGAGGCGGTGCGGAAGCGTCTCATGAGCGATGTGCCGGTCGGCGCGTTTCTGTCTGGGGGTTTAGACAGCAGCCTGATTGTGGCCCTATTACGGCCGCATATCGACGACCTACATACTTTCTCGGTGGGCACCGAAGGCAGCCCCGATCTCGAGGCCGCCCGTACCGTCGCCCGCCATTTGGGAACGACGCACCACGAATACGTCTTCGGACCGGTTGAAGTGGCCGAGGTCCTGGGCGAGATCATCTATCACTTGGAGTCCTTCGACCAAGACCTCGTTCGCAGTGCTATCCCATGTTACTTCGTGTCACGACTAGCGGCGGAGTACGTGAAGGTCGTGCTTACGGGTGAAGGGGCGGACGAGCTCTTTGCCGGTTACGAGTACTACAGGAGCATTGGTGACGGGGAGAGCCTACATCATGAACTGCGCCGATCGGTGAGCACGCTGCACAACATTAACCTTCAGCGAGTGGATCGCCTCACCATGGCGCACTCGATCGAGGGCCGGGTTCCCTTTCTAGACCTCGAAATGGTGCACTTAGCTCAGACGATCCCCGCGGATCTCAAGCTGTACACAGATGAGTCGGGACAGCGTTGGGACAAGTGGATCTTGCGGAAGGCATTCGAAGGGCTTCTGCCAACTGACATCGTCTGGCGGGAAAAGCAGCAATTCGACGAGGGCAGCGGCGCTGTGCAATTGCTCGGGGGCATACTCGACCGCTGGCTGAAGCCCGATGAAGCCGAGCGATATCGCAGTGCAGTGCCTGCTGACGCAGGCCTCTGTTCTCGGGAGGAGAGTGTGTACCACAAGCTGCTGGGCGAGGCCTATGGCGACTCAGAAGCTGTCTTCGCCAACGTGGCCCGCTGGTCAAACCGGGAGGGAGGCAACGCGCCGGCCAGTTTTTCACCGTCAGTACCGAGCTGACTCAGCATGGGCAAGCTGCTGCGAGATGTGGTGTATTCCACACCTTCAAGGTAATGGCGCACGCGGCCGACGCGGGCGACGTAGCCTCCTTGTGAGTTCTTTGAGGTAGCCGATGAGGAAGCAGCGAAAGGCGCGAGCAAGCGAGATGATGGGTGACATGCGTTTCTGAAGTACCTCGCGGGCGACAGATACCGAGGCTTTGGCCTTCAGGTGTGATCCAACGCGGGCTCACCGAGTCGTCCGGGCCCACACGCAACAGAGGGGAGCGAATGGCGAGAAAACTGCACTATGGTTTTGAGAAGAAGCAGAGGGAAATCAAGAAGCGGAAGAAGAGAGAAGAGAAGGCCGAGAGGAAACGGCTGAAGAAGGAGGCCGCCGAACGGGGCGTCCCGGTTGAGAGCGCCGCCGAAACCGAGGGAGACCAGGAGTAGCACCCGGCGGCGGCGCGGCTTCGGTCCTGAGAGAATGAGAGAACCAGGGCAGGTAACTAGGGTTAAGTGGCTGGACACTGCGCAGAGGGCAGATTTAGCTGTCCTCTGCCTTCTCTCTGGCCATGTCTCGTCGGTGGCGCGTGTGTGCTCGAAAGTGTGCCGACTTTCGCCGAGGAATACCCACATCGAGGTCTAATCAGTGTGGGAAGCCATCGGTGATTCTGTTGGCACTACTGGTTATTCCAGCAAACGGTGCCAGCCGTGGGCCGCATCATAATCCGTGTGTCGGCGTGCGCCCTCGATTCTGGCACTGAGGTCGTCTCCGCGCCCCTGAACCCTAGCTCCCGCGCAAGAGCTCCGGCGAGTCTCGTTATCGCCGCGTACGAAATGATTGTTCAGTGGACACGCCCGTCCGGGCGTATCCAACGGCGCGCTAAATCGGCCCCAGAATCTCGCGATACTGATCCCGCCTCTGCACTACCTTAGCGACGGTTGTGTGGTGCCAGTGGCCTCCTC
>JBHHYG010000478.1:0-2545 GCA_046757445.1 Acidobacteriota bacterium | reverse complement strand
GCATGCCCGCCTCCAATCGCAGGGTGTCGCGAGCACCCAGCCCAGCGGGCTGCAGGCCTTCCGCCTCTCCCGCCTGCAGCAAGGCTCCGGCCAGCTCGACACCGCGATCCGCAGGCAAGTAAACCTCGAAGCCATCCTCGCCGGTATAACCCGTTCGCGACACCAGGGCCTCGGCAGCCGCGAACTCGGTCCAGCAGCAATGATAGTAGCGGATCGCCTCGAGGTCCGCCGGCAGCACCCGCGACAGGATCGCCTCGCTGTCGGGACCTTGAACGGCCAGCTGCGCCCACTCCGAGCTCTGGTCTTCGACGGTCAGCGATCCGGCCGCCTGCTGCTGGACCCAAGACAGATCTTTCGGCGCCGTCGCCGCGTTCACCACCATGAGGTAGTCGTCGCTGGCGAGACGATAGACCAGCAGATCATCGATGATGCCGCCTGCGGGGTTGGTCATCACCGTGTATTGGGCTTGCCCCACCTGCAAGCTGCTGGCGTCGTTGGTGATCAGTCTCTGCAAGAACGGCAGGGCATCGGCGCCACAGACGCGGATCTCGCCCATGTGGCTGACGTCGAACAGACCGGCCCGCTGGCGCACGGCGCGGTGCTCCGCCAGGATGCCGCTATACTGGACGGGCATATGCCAGCCACCAAACTCCACCATCCTGGCACCCTGCTGCAAGTGCCAGTCGTGCAGAGGGGTGGTTTTCAGCGCCGTGGACATGAAATTCCCTTGCGGGTCGACCTCAGGGTTCGATGGGAGCAGGGCTTGCCAGCATTGCGCACCACACTTCTACTGCGGGGCTGCCCACGCCCTGGCGGCAAACCGTGGTCAGCGATGCGAGCTTACGCTCCGCGGCTCACGCTACCATAGGCCCCACGCCGTCGCCAGTTCGGGCGCTCCGAGGCGAGCTGGTTGGCAGGCGGCCCGCTTCGCACCCGCTGCAGCGCCCAGCGTTCAGCCATAGAAGCCGACGATCGCCTCCACCAGACCTTCGATGGTGTACTTCTCGGCAACCACTTGGGGGCGGAGACCGTGCCGAAACACGGTTTCGGCGGTGATCGGTCCGATGCAGCCGATATCGATGCTGGCGACCTGTTCGGCCAGACCGGCGGCGTTGGTCAGCGCGACAAAATGCTCGACCGTGGACGAGGAGGTGAAGGTCACCATATCGACCTTCCCCTGCTGCAGATCCTTCACCACCGACGGCGGCAACGCCGAGGCAGGCGCGATGCTGTAGGAGGCGACCTCGTCGACGAAGGCGCCGGCGCGAGCCAGTGTTTCCACAAGTACCGGCCGCGCAATGCCCGACCGCGGTACCAGAACCGCGTGGCCGGAGACGCCGGCGCCGATCAGAGCCGCGGCCAGCTCCTCGGCCTTGTAGATGGCGGGCACCAGGTCGGCTCGCAGCCCGTATTCCTGCAAGCGCTCGGCGGTCTTGCAGCCGATGGCCGCCAGGCGGGCGCCACTGACTGCGCGCACGTCGGCGCCCTGATGGAACAGGCGATCGACGAATGATTCCACCCCTTGGGGACTGGTGAAGACAACCCACTGATATTGCGATAACCTTGCGATGGCCAGGTCCAGAGGTACCCAATCGTCGGGTGGCGCTGGCGAGATCACCGGCGCAAGGTGCACCTTGGCACCGAGTCGCTCGAGTCGATCAGCCAGGTCGCTGGCCCGCTCCCGCGGGCGGGTGACGATGAGCGTGCGGCCGGTCAAGGCCGTGGCCGGGCTGCTCATCGCCCCTCCTCGGCTGGGTGCGCCGCCGCCCTCCCGAGCAGCTCTGCACCGCCTTGCCGCAGCATGCGCTCGGCCAGTCGCGAGCCCAGGCTCTCCGCCTCCTCGGCAGAGCCGCATTCCTCATCGCGCAGAACATTGCCGTCGACATCACCGACCAGCGCCCGCAAGCGAACCCTGGCCACGGCCTTTCCATCGACCTCGGCGTAGGCGGCCATGGGCACCGTGCAGCTTCCTCCGAGGGAGCGCATGAAGGTCCGCTCTGCCGTAGTCGCAAGCCGGGTCTTCCGGTCGTCGAACACCTGCAGCCTCGCTCGCGCCCGATCGTCTGCCAGCCGCACCTCGACAGCCAGTGCCCCCTGCCCTGCCGCCGGCAACATCTCCTCGAGCGCGAAGGAGGCCGTGGCGCGGCCCACCAGCCCCAGTCGCGACAGACCAGCTCGAGCCAGAACGAGTGCCTCGTGACGACCCGCATCGAGCTTGTCCAGACGGCTGCCGATGTTGCCCCGTACGGCGCAGACCTGCAGATCCGACCTGAGCGCCAGAAGCTGCGTGCGCCGACGCAGGCTGCTCGTGCCGACGCGAGCTGTGGCTGGCAAGCCGGCCAGCAGTCGCCCGGCCGGCATCGAGGCAGCGTCGCCGCCGGCCACAACCTCGCCCGCATCGGTACCCGTGAGGGTCGCTCGCGGCGCTTCGGCTCGAGGTCGCTCGCCGAGCGGCAGGCAAACCGCATCCATTGGATCGGTTCGCTGCAGCACGGCAGCCAAGGCGCATCCGGCGGCGAGTTCGGCGGGAACGTCCTTGAGGCTA
>JBHHYG010000477.1:0-2571 GCA_046757445.1 Acidobacteriota bacterium | reverse complement strand
GGCGGCCACAGGGTCGCCGTTCTGGCCTTGCAGGGAGACGTGGACAATACGAAAATACACCTCGGGCTCCGCGACACTGGGCCGGTTAGTAGACCGATACATTCGGGGAGCCAATTCCTTATACGAATCATCTCAGCCGGCGCTGGAGTCATGAGGCCGGCCGCTCAGGCTTCCGCCGGGGCGGAGCGCTCGATCAGCTGCTCGAGCTCGTCGAGGTCGAAGGGCTTGAGCAGGAACGGCCGGCCCATGCGCTCGATGGTCTGAGGGGTGTCCGGGTTGGCAACGTCACCGGAGATGACGATCACTCGCTCGGCCAGCTCGGGGCGATGCTTCTTCAGCCACTCGTAGAGACCTTCGCCGGACAGATCCGGCATGCGCAGGTCGAGAATGATGGTGTCGTAGTCGCCGGCAGCGACCAGCCGCAAGGCTGTCCTGCCGCTATCGGCCTCATCGACGGCGTGGCCCTTCTGCTCGAGGAATCGTCGCGCCAGATCCCGTAACGACGGCTCGTCCTCGACCAGCAGAATGCCCAGCTGCCTGGGATCGGAGAGTCCGGCCGCAGGCTCCTCGGCGGTTGAAACCGCGGTGCCGGAAGCCGACGCCCTTTGCGCCGCCACCAGATGCTCGGGTGCCGCCGGCAGCTCCAGCGTGAACGTCGTTCCGGCGCCGGCCCGCGTCTGCACACGCAGCTCGCCGCCGTGCGACTGGGCGATGCCATAGCTCATGCTCAATCCCAGGCCGGTGCCCTCACCGACCTCCCGGGTGGTGAAGAAAGGATCGAAGATATGCGGCAGGACCTCGGCCGGAATGCCGGCGCCATTGTCGCTGACCGTCACCACCACACCTCCGCCAATCGCCTCGGTGCCAACCCGCAGCCACCGCCGGCCCTCGGGCACCTCGTGCAGCGCCCGCTCGGCGTTCACCAGAAGGTTGAGGAGGGCGCGCTCGATCTGTCCCACGTCCGCCCATACCGGCGGCAACGCCGTGGCGCAGGACTGCTCGAGCCGCACACCGTGAGTCTCGAGGTCATAGCGACGCCCGCGAAGGATCTCCTCGACGACATCGTTGAGGTCGACGAGGCTCCGCTCTCCTTCCTTCCTGCGCGCGAAGACCAGCATGCGGTCGGTGACCTCGCCGGCGCGCGAGGCCTGACGCTCGATCACCCGTACATCGTCCCGTACATCTTCGGGAAGTCGATCGTCCTCCTGCAGCATTTGGGCTGCCAGGGCGATGGCCGCCAGCGGGTTGTTGATCTCATGTGCGGCGCCGGCCGCCAGGCCGCCGAGAGATGCCAACCTTTCCGCCCGCTGCAGCCTCTCCTCGTTCTCTCGCGCATCGGTAATGTCGCTCATGATACCGAGCACTCTCACCGGCTTGCCCACTTCATCCTGATCGCAGACGCCACGATCACGAATCAGCCGATAGGTGCCATCGGCATGACGGACGCGGTATTCGATCTCGAACCAGCCACCACGCTCTGCCACCTCCTGGAAGCGGTGCTGCACGGGTTCGCGGTCGTCCTCGTGCATCATGCCGAGAGACTGGTAGGTGTCGGCAACCGCCAGCTCCTCCGGTCGATAGCCGAAGACCTTGCCGATGTTGCCGCTACGCAGTACACGGCCGCTCTTGGGATCCCACTCGTAGACCACTTCCCCCAGTGCCTGCACCACCGTCGCATAGCGATGCTCCCAGGCCGAGACCTCTTGAGCCTGTCGCTCCGAGCCCATGATGGCGATGGTGACACGGGCGACGATCAGCAAGGCCAGCATCCCCCAGGCAAGGCCCTGGCCGCTGCCGCTCCCACCGCTGCCGAGGATCTCGCGAATCAGCAGCGACAGCGCGTAGGCGATGATCACCGGAACCACCATGGTCCGCAGTGGGCTCCAGGGTGCCGCCACCATGGTGCTCGACTCTGTGGCCGCTGAAGCACCCGTGCGCTCCGCCGCCGCGGCGCTGAAGATCAAGAGAGAGAAGATCCACACCGGCTCGAGCCAGAGGGTGTGGGAGCCGAAAACCAGCTCGTAGGCGAATACCAACCTGGCGACGCCAGCGGCGAAGGCTCCGAAGACGATCAACAGGCGGGAGACGCCTCCTCCCATGGCCGCCGGTGACATCAAGATGCCCAGGGCGGCGACCGCCAGCGCCATGGCGGCAATGAGGTTGCCGCTACCGACGACCAGGTCGACGGCTTGAACGGAGGCCGGAACCAGCGGCAGAACCTGAAAGATCTCCGCGGCCAGCACCATGCCGATGGCGCCGATCAAGAGCAGATCGATGACCAGCTCCGCTCGCACCCCGGGCCGGCCTCCCGAGGAGACCTCCAGGGCCAGGGCGATGGCCATCAGCATGATCCAGGTGCTGTAGCCGACCTGCGGCAGGCCGACGTAGACCTGGTAGGTGGGAGAACCCAGGACCAGGCGCTCGAACATCCACGTCAGATGCCCCAGCAGGCCCAGCAGGGTGGCGACGAAGAGCAGCGTCCAGGCGACCCTCTCGCTGCCCTCGCACACCCGGCGTGCTCCCCATAGCGGCTGCAGCGGCAGGATGAAAGCCGCCAGGTAGAGAAGGTCT
>JBHHYG010000476.1:0-2574 GCA_046757445.1 Acidobacteriota bacterium | reverse complement strand
CATGCTACTGGTCGGCATCGGCATCGGCACCGGCATCTTGATCTCGTTCGGGGTAACCCGGTTGCTAGCGAGCTTGCTCTTCGGTGTCAGCACGACCGACTGGATTACCTTCGCCGCCGTGCCCCTGCTGCTGGTTGTGGTCGGACTGCTGGCCAACTACCTGCCGGCACGTCGGGTGCTCAAGGTGGACCCGGTCTCCGCCCTCCGGTACGAGTAGGTTGAAAGAGCATGGTCCCGCGCCGCAGCTGCTGCCGTGCTGCTTCCCAGCCGAGCATGGCCTTCTTGCGAGCGCCTCCCCAGCGATAACCGCCGAAGGCTCCGACCCGGCGGATCACACGGTGACAGGGAATCAGGAAGGCGATCGGGTTTGCGCCCACCGCGGCCCCGACGGCACGGCTGGCCGCCGGCCTGCCGATGAAGCGGCCGATATCGCCGTACGAGACCACCCGCCCCTCGGGGATCAGCAGCAGCGCCCTCCACACCTGGATCTGGAAGTTTGTCCCCCGCAGCAGGATCTCAAGCCCACCCTCGCCGTTGTCCACCCCGGCGGCGCCGAAGATACGATCGACGAATGGAGCGGTCGCCACCGGATCACGGCGGATCACGGCCCGTCGCCAGCATCTCTCGAGCGCCTCGACCCGCGCTCTACGCTCCTGCTCGCCCGGGAACTCCAGCCGGCAGATGCCCCGTTCGGTCACCGCCAGCAAGCAGCTACCGAATGGGGTGGGGTGAAAGCCGTAGCGGATTTCTAGCCCCCCGCCCTCGCTCCTGTACTCGCCGGGGGTAACTGCCTCGACGCGGACGAAAAGATCGTGCAGGCGACCGGCGCCGGAAAGGCCGGCCTCGTAGGTGGCACCGAGGACCGTCTCCGAGCCCCGCAGCAGATCCTTGGCGTACTCCACGGTCAGGAATTGCAGAAAGCGCTTCGGGCTCACCCCCGCCCAACGCTTGAAGAGACGCTGGAAGTAGGAGCTGCTGAGCCCGACGTGCTCGGCCACCTCGGCCAGCGACGGCTGGCTCGTGAAGTTGCACTCGAGGTAGCGGATCGCCGCCTCGACCCTGCAGTAGTCGGCCACACCCATGCTCTTGCCCGATCCTTTCCGACGGTTCCCGTGCTTCTTTATATGTCATCGGCAGCCTATCGGCGCCAGCGCCGATTGGCGACCCGATTCTTGCTGTCCTTTTCTGACCCACGCCCGCATTGAGCTTGCCCTGCTCCCGCCCTGACCCCACAATGCCTTCGTAGCCGCCCTGAGAAACCACCATGCAACCCCCCAAGATCTACCTGTGTCCGGCTATGCTCGTCGCCATGCTGGTGTGGCCATCGGTGACAACGCCCTCTCCGGCGGCGACCTGGATGCCCGCGTGCTCTTCGGCCGCGCCATCGACAGGGGGGCTGCCGGCAAGGACAACGCACACGGCGCCGGCCGGCTGGATTTGAAGGGCCAGTAAGCGAGGAGTTTAGCTATTTCCATCAGCTCCAGTCTCGGTACCCTACGCAGCGCCTTCGGGCTGGTCGGCGCCATCCTTCAAGGTGGTCGCGGCAACTCCGGCACATCCGGCGATATCCTTCGCCAGCGCCGGGGACCGATCGCCGAGGGCTTCGGAGCTACCGACATCTACCGTCCGCCGAACGGCCACTCTAAACGGGCCGCCATTCTCATGGTGCACGGTCTCACCAAGGACGGCCCGGACGACCACCGGATTCCGACCTTCGCCAGCACCTGCGCCCGAGGCGGCATGGCGGTGGCGGTGCCGGAGTTTCCCGACATGCGGGCGCGGCGCATGAAGGTGGACGACAGCGAGGATGTGCTGAGAGCGGCGCTGGCCCTACCGAAGATCATGGAGGTGGAGAAGGTTGTGCTGCTGGCCTTCTCGTACGCCGCTGGACCGACGTTCCAGGCAGCCGCCAAGCTCTCCAGCGAGCAGCTGGCCGGCACGGTCACCGTCGGGGCCTACTACGACGTCGACCACCTGATGGAGTTCACGGCAACGGGAAAGGTGGCGGCCTATGGCAAGCATCAACCAACGATAAGGCCCGATCCCGTCAAGCGGCTCGAAGGTCAATGGGTGTTTCTCTCGAGCGCTGCCGACTGGCTCACCGACAGTGAAGATCAGCGGGCGATCGCCGACGCCAGCAGCGAATGGAAGAAGGGGGCGCCGCCGTCCTGGGAACAGCTCCGTCCGAGCCTGACGGCGGAAGGACGAGCCTTGCTCGACGCCGTCACGGTCAACGATCCGGAACAACACGCCACTATCCGCGATCAACTGCCGGCGGGTGTGGCGCGGGCCATGGCGATGCTGACGCTGCGCGGCAAGCTGGAAACCCTCTCGACTCCGGTGGTGCTCATTCACGGCCGTCACGACGTCCGTATTCCCTTTCGCGAGAGCATCCTGCTGCGCAACGATCTCCGCAACCATACCGAGGTGAAGCTGGCGATTCTCAACGCTTTCGTTCACGCCCAGCGCGCTGTCGGCTGGTCGCGGCCCTGGACGGTCGCCGGCGACGCCGCCAAGCTAGGCCGCTGCGGGCTCGATATCCTACGCTGGGCGGTCTAGCCTGCATATCTCAAC
>JBHHYG010000475.1:0-2580 GCA_046757445.1 Acidobacteriota bacterium | reverse complement strand
CTAGGCTCGCTCGCCACAGACGGGATGGCACGGCATGTCAGCCGCATCACGGCACTGGCCACCGACCGACCTCGGTACAAGAGAGGAATGCGCCGAGTGTGCTATAGTCTGCGCTCCGATTCATGCCTACGGGAGAGATCGAGATGAAGTCCAAGTCGATATGGGTGGTGGCGGTCGCCGTGGTCCTGGTTGCCGGCATCAGCCTGGCGTACGCGAACCAGACGCGCACGGTACGCGAGCTCGAGGTGAAGATCGGGGAGCGCGGCGCCAAGGGCAAGACCGTCAAGTCGAAGGATCACTCCATCACCCTCCAGGCGCTACAGCAGGCGCGGAGTGAGTACTGGGTCAAGCGCAAGAAGAATAGATACCTGATCCATCTCGAGAGGGAGCAGATCATGGATCTGGCGCAGGGCTCGACGATCGTCGTCGATACCGTCTTGGCGAAGGAGACCAAGGACGAGGACGGAAAGATCCAGTTCGTCCCGGTCACCGATGTCGACCCGGAGGTCCCCGAGCTGGTCGTCAGCCTGTTGTTGAAGGAAAAGAAGGTGTCCAATCGCAGGCCGCCTTTCCCTGGCGGCAGCAGCGGTGGCGGGGGCTGGTAGGCGCGGCTTCTTGCCTCCGGCCCCCCGGCGCTCGTAACGAGCCCCGCGAGGGTTTTCCCGCACCCTGTTAGAGGCGTTTTGGACAAGAACTAGTGCTCCTGTTCATAAGTACGCTGACATACTTATGAACAGGTGCACTAGCTGAGCCAATGTGAGGGGCTCCGCCGGCCGGCGGAGCCCCTTTTCTCTTTTGACCCTGCTCCAGTAAGGTCCCGGGCATGGGCCAAACGGCTGGTGGGTTGGTGGCAATGATTGCGGTCGTCGCGGCAGCCCTGGTGGTGTTCTCGGCGGCTGCTTGCGGTCGCAGCCGCGAGGAGCTCCTGTTCCTGGAGCTCGATGCGACCGAGCGTTCCCTGCTGGCCAGCGGCACTGCGAAAGTCGAGAGCCTCGATGCCGCCGCGGCCGTCGCCGACAAGGTCGTTACCTTCGGCCCTGAGCCGTACCGCATTCTCGAGGTCGGGCCCGCGGCCTCCGGCACCCGGGCACGCTACCTGGTGCTGTTGCGGAATCAGTCGGAGATCGCGCTCACCGACGCATGGTTCACGGTGCTCGACCACCGCCCGGCGCCCCGCTCACCCACCGGCTGGGCGCTGGTCGACGGCCGCTATCTCTTCGTCTGCGGCGAGCTTTCCGCAACCATCCGGCTCTACGCGATCTCGGACACCGGCCTGCGGCCGATGTGGGACCTCGAGCTTGCCGGCGTGGCCACGATCCGGGACCTTGCCTTCGTGCCCGAGGCGAACGCTCTCTTCCTCGTCGATGATTTCGACTCCCGGCTCCTGCGCGTCACTCTGCCACCCGGCTGGCGGCAGGCGGCCGCTGCACCCGAAGAGTACGTCCTCGACGAGGTTCCTCTCGGGCACGGAGCCATCGAGGTCCGTCATCTGCCGGGCCACCTGGCCATCAACCTGTTGCTGGACCACACCCTGCTGATCGTGCCGCTGGCCGATGGCGCACCGGATCTCGCGGGCGCCGCCCGCATCGTCCACGACGGGCCGATCTGGTCGTTCGCTACGCTGCCGCTCGGTGACTCGATGCTGGTTGCTGTCGGTGGCGTCGAGGACCGACCGCTGGATCGCACCCACGGGGAGTTCGGCTACGTCGACTCGTTCCTGTTCCTTTATAGGCTGCCGCTGGCAGAGGGGGCCGGCGGCACGGTGGCAGCCGGGGATGCGGGCCCTCCCGTGCGGCCGAGAGACGGAGGGCGGCCGTCGGCCGCCGGCCCCGAGCGAATCGCGGCGTTGAATCTGTCGGCGCTGGGCATCGTCACCCCCAAGGCGATGCGCTTCGAGCACGGCGCCCGGCAAGTGCGAGGAGGTGGCGGTGGTGGGGGCTACCTCTGGGTCACCGGCTTCGGCGCCGAGAGGATGGCGCGATTGCGGCTGTCAACGGCCGGCATCGAGGTCGTCGCCACCTACCCGGCGCCGGCCGGGATTACCGATTTCCTTCTCAACGGAGGGCCTGGGAGCGAAAGCAATGGAGCGCCGGAGAGCGAAGGCAATGGAAGGCGCGAGAGCATAGGCCGCGGAACGCCGCAGAGCGAAGCCGACGGCATGCCTCGGTCGCTGGTGGCTACCAGTACCTTGATCGACAGGATCTGCAGCATCGACCTTACCGGGAGCGGGACACGAGCGGGCAAGCCGGCCAGCACGGATCTCACCGAAGCCAGCGCCCGCTGGAGCTACACCCCCCTCCTTCTGGCCTCGGAGACCGGGCCGCGCCCCGAGCCGGGAGCGGCCACGGGCCAGCCCATCGACGTTCGCCTCGGGGAGGCGCTCTTTTTCACCACCCTGATGTCGCCGCACAACCGCACCGAGGGGGAGCTGTCGCGCTTCACCTGTGAGACCTGCCACTTCGAGGGCGCCATCGACGGCCGTACCCACTTCACCGGCCGCGACAACGTCTACGCCACCACCAAGCCCCTGCGCGGGCTGGCCAACAACGTGCCGCTGTTCAGCCGCGCCGGCGACGCCTC
>JBHHYG010000474.1:0-2601 GCA_046757445.1 Acidobacteriota bacterium | reverse complement strand
ATCAGATCGCTTCGCCGTTGCGCCACCGCCGCTTCCGCTTGCGTTTCCTGCACCGGCGCCAGCATGCCGACCTCGACCTGGGCGTGCGTGCGCTCGAGCTGCTCCTGCGCCAACCGCAGGGATTGCTGCGCCACCGATAGGTTGCGCTCGGCGAAAACCATCTCCCAGTATTCTTGCTCCACCTGCAACAGGATGGCCTCCACCTGGTCGCGAAACGCCTCCTCGCTGACCTCCACGTTACGCTGGGCGAGAAGTAGCTGTGAGGAACCTGCCGCTCTTCCACGCCCCCGCAGCAGCGGCTGGGTCAGCGACAAGGTGAGGACATTGTTCCACGACGGATTCAGGCTGGTGAAGCCGCTGTTCGAGGTGCCACGGGTGATCAGGTAGTTGACGTCATAGCGGGCACCGAAGGGCAGCGTTTGTCCCAGATTGGCGGAGCTGGTGAAGGTGGTGTTGGCGAGCGTGTTGGCACCCGCCAGCTGGTTGGCTGTGGGCTGAGTGGAGTTGACGAATCCCAGGCCGCCCGAGCGGGCCGTGTTGCCACCGCCGAAGCCACCGCCCTGGCCCACCGGCGCGCCGAACTGGAGAATCGGATCGAAGGCGCCACGGGCGGAGAAAACCGTTTCTCGCGCCATCCGCCGGTCGTAATCGACAACCGAAATGTCGAGGTTATGATCGAAAGCGATGCGGATGGCCTCTGCCAGGGTCAACCGTAGCTCATCGGCCTGCCTCGCGGGCGCCGCCGGAGGGAATGGAGCGCCCGCGTCGAGGGTCGAGGCCGGTGAACGACCCGAGTCGGCAAGCTGACCGGCCAGCCCCTCTTGCGGAACGGTTAGCGACATTGCGACCGCCAGCGCCAGGGCCGCTGTACCGGGCAATCTTTGCAACCGGCGGCGATTGAATCGATCACTGCCCATGATCTCCTCTTTCCTCTATTGGGTGGGGAATGAATCTTCCATCGTTGCGACAGGAGCTTCTCCGAGCAACCGGACACGCTACTATAGAGTGCCGCACCGGCCGCTGAATTGCAGGCCGCATGCTGGCACGAGGAGAACTTTCTTCCTCTGGTATTTCTCGCTGTAACCTTGAGATTCGGGGCTTGGGGCCCCTACTCTTTGGCGGGTGGCTCGGAAGAGTGAACGATTCAGGATCGCTGGAGAAACCTTGATGTCGACCATCTCACGGTCGCTTTCGCCCTTGCCGTTGGCTCTAGCCCGAACTTCTCAACGGCTCGCGGCCGCGGGCGCGGGAAAGGGCGCGCTGGCGACGAAAACCGTGGCGAGATACGGGCTGGTTGCGGTGCTGATGACCGCTGTGACCAGCGGACCGCTTCACGCCGACCGACTGCCGCCCGGCCAGCAAACCCAACCCTCAGTGCTGGCAGCGGTAAGAGCAAAGCTGGCCGCCAGTGTCGGTACCAGCCTGGGACCACCGGGAGGCGAGGTGGGCGCGCCGGGGCGCGCGCCCGCCCAGCCCTCCCGCCTTTATCTCGGCACCGCCGACGGGCACCTCTACGTCTCTGACGACGGCGCCGCCAGCTGGCGAGCCTCGGCGAGTCACCTGGCGCAGGATGCCGTGCTCGACAACCTCGCCGTCCATCCACAAAGGGCAGATCTCGCCTACGCCGCCTACTGGCGAGCCAACGGCGGCGGAGGCCTGGTACGAACCACCGACGCCGGAGCAACTTGGACCGCGCTGAGGGTCCCGGGCGACCCATCTTTGCGGGCACTGGCCTTGGCACCCTCTCTGCCCGATCTGGTCTATGTTGGCGGAATCGGCGGCATCTGGCGTAGTGACGACGCCGGCGAGAGCTGGCGATCCGTCAGCGGAACGGCCGACTCCTTCCAGTTTGTCGAGTCGCTGGCGGTGGATCCGCGCAATCCGGACCGCGTCTATGCCGGCACCTGGAGACAGGCGTTCCGGACCCTAGACGGCGGCAGGAGCTGGCGCCGGATACACCAGGGCATGGCCATCGACCGCGACGTCTTCTCTGTCGTGATCGACCCTCGCAACCCCGATCAACTGCTGGCCGGCACGTGCAACTTCATTTACCTTTCGCGCAGCGGCGGCGACCGATGGTCTGAGCTGCGCCGCGGCCTCGCTCCCGACCACAACCGGGTGCAGGTCGTCGCCCACGACCCGGGCAACCCTGAGGTCCTGTATGCCGGTACCCGCGGAGCCCTCTACCACTCCACGGACGGCGGCAAGAGCTGGGCGATACTGCTTGCCGACGTCTCGGTGAGCAGTGTGGCCGTTGGCCCCGCCGGCGACTTTCTGGTTGTCGGCACGGAGGAGCGCGGTGTTCTGGTGAGCCGTGACGGTACGGTTTTCGAGGAGCAAAATCACGGCCTCGATGCCAGCCGAGTAGTTGCTTTCGATGCGCTGCCCGGTGCGCCGAGGGTTCTTTTCGCTGCACGCTCGGAGGGCCCGACCTCCGACTCCGTCTATTTTTCAACCGATGTCGGCACGTCCTGGTCGAGGCTCGGCTACGGACCGAGCCTCGGCCGCGTGCAGCTGATCCGTGCCCAGACAGAACCTGTCAACCGAGTCCTGGTGGTCGCCGAACGTGGGTGGTGGAGCGGCCTCCCGGGCGGTCACTGG
>JBHHYG010000473.1:0-2628 GCA_046757445.1 Acidobacteriota bacterium | reverse complement strand
CGCCTGGGGCAACCGGCTGGCCTTCGAGCGTGCCGGCATCACTGCCGCCAGCATAGCTCCCGCCGGCGGCGAGATCGTCAAGGACGCCGCCGGCAGGCCCACGGGCCTGCTGATGAACACCGCCACCAGGCTGCTGGAGGCGGCCATGCCCGAGGCCTCGCCCGAGAAGCTCGAATCGAGGATCGTCACCGGCCTCGAAGCCATGGCCAAGGGCGGCTACACCATGGTCCACGAGGCGGGGGTGGACAGCGAAACGATGGCGGCCCTCGAGAACCTGGCGTCCGAGAACAAGCTACCGGTGAGCGTCTACGCCATGCTCTCGGCGCGCGACGAGCCGTTGCTGCGCAACTGGCTCGAGTGGGGCCCGGACACCGACGGCAACGACAAGCTGATCACCCGCGCCGTCAAGGCCTTCGCCGATGGCGCTCTGGGCTCTCGGGGAGCACGCTTGCTGGAGGATTACTCCGACCGACCGGGCCATCGTGGCGTCAGCGGCGCGGAGTACGGCTTCAACCGGGAGCTGGTGGGCAAAATGATGGCGGCCGGATTTCAGGTGGCCATCCATGCCATCGGCGACGCCGGCAACCGGGAAACGCTGGACTTCATCGCCTCGGTGCTGCGGCAGCACCCCGAGGCCCGAGCCTCGCGCCATCGCATCGAGCACGCCCAGGTGGTCCACCCCGACGACATCGGACGCTTCCGGCAGCTGGGCCTGATCGCCTCCATGCAGCCACCGCACGCGGTGGAGGATATGGCCTGGGCCGAACAACGCCTGGGGCCGGAGCGTATCAAGGGCGCCTACGCCTGGAGAACGCTACGGCAGGCGGGCGCGCGGTTGGTCTTCAGCTCCGACCTGCCCGGCTCGAGCCACGATATCTTCTACGGGCTGCACTCGGCCATCACCCGGCAGGACAGGCAAGGGCTGCCGGAGGGAGGCTGGTACCCGCACCAGCGAATGACGCCCGAGGAAGCGCTACGCGGCTATACGACCTGGGCCGCGGCCAGCGCCTTTCTAGAGGATAGCGCCGGCACCCTGGCACCCGGAATGTGGGCCGACATCACGGTCGCAGATATCGATCCGCTCAACGTCGGCTCAACCGATCCCCTCTCGCTTCTCGATGGCAAGGTTCGCATGACGCTGGTTCGAGGCGCGATCGTCTATGACAACGACCAGCGGCAATGACGCCCATGGCCGCGGGTCTCTTTCCTCCGAGGTGCTCGCGCCGAAGCTTGCCGAGCTCCACCGCCTCGTGACCCGAAGACAGGCAAGGTGCCCAAGATGATGAAATACGTACGCCTCGGCAACACCGGTCTAGAGGTTTCCCGCATCTGCCTCGGTTGCATGAGCTACGGAGACCCCCAGTGGCGTCCCTGGGTGCTCGATGAGAGCACCGCGCGCGCCCATTTCAGGAAGGCCCTCGAGCTGGGAATCAACTTCTTCGACACCGCCGACATGTACTCGCAGGGGGTCAGCGAGGTGGTCACCGGCAAGCTGCTGCGCGAGATGGCGTCACGGGAAGACTACGTGCTGGCCACCAAGGTCTTCTTTCCGGTGGCCGAGGGGCCCAACCGCGGCGGCCTCTGTCGCAAGCACATCCTGGCCGCTTGCGACGCATCGCTCGAGCGCCTGGGGCTGGAGTACGTCGACCTGTACCAGATCCACCGCTGGGACCCTTCGACCCCGATCGAGGAAACCCTCGAGGCGCTCGACTCGCTGGTGCGCGTCGGCAAGGTCCGCTACCTGGGCGCCAGCAGCATGGCGGCCTGGCAGTTTTCCAAGGCGCTGTACACCGCCGCCGAGTACTGCTGGCACCGTTTCGTATCGATGCAGAACCACTACAACCTGGTCTATCGAGAGGAGGAGCGGGAGATGATTCCGCTGTGCCTCGACCAGGGCATCGGCGTCATCCCCTGGAGCCCGCTGGCGCGGGGGTTTCTCACCGGCAGCCGTAGCCGCGACGACAGGAGGTCGACAGCGCGGGCGCAGGCGGACCGCTTTGCCGATCAGATGTACTTTCGCGAGCAGGACTTTGCCGTTCTCGACAACCTGCTCGAGGTCAGCACCGCCCGCGGCGCCCGGCCAGCCGCCGTGGCCCTGGCCTGGTTGCTATCGGTGCCCGGTGTGAGCGCCCCGATCATCGGTTCCACCAAGGTCGAGCATATCGAGCAGGCGTGTGAGGCGCTCGATATCGAGCTTTCGGCAGAGGAGATCGACCGGCTCGAGGCTGCCTATCTACACAACATCATCCACGGCCACCAGCAACCATCGCCACGCCAGCACCATCCCTGAGCCGGAGAGCAGGCCGGCGAACAGCGCCGTGCGGGAGGCAACGGGCGAGCGGCCCGAGAAACTTTTCCGCTCTCCCGAACGTCGCCTGATGGGACGCTTGCAAAGCGTCAAACGGCGCGCCGGCCCTGACCCGACGCGAAGGGTAACGGTCGGGGCTAGGCGGGCGCGCCGCCCTCCCTCCCTCAAGAGAGGCACGTTGAGCCTACCGGTAGTTCCCGGCCGAAACAAGTATCCAGTATCCCCTTTTCTTCCCCCGGCCTCGATACACACCAGCGCCGAGGGCACTAGCCCGCATTTCTCAACGGGTCGTGAAGCGAGCGGGCGCAAGGGCCGTGAGG
>JBHHYG010000472.1:0-2640 GCA_046757445.1 Acidobacteriota bacterium | reverse complement strand
TCTGGTGGTGGACTACGCAGCGGGGCCGCATGAGGAGTGGTGGGAGATCACCTACGACAAGCCCGATCCCACTTTCAACTTGCCCTGGAGATACGACGATCTCGACCCCGCTGTCGAGTATAAACGCCTGCTGAGCAAGGAGATCACCTTCGAGCCTGACTCCCCCATGGATGGGCAACCGGTCACCATCCAGGCCAGGGTGCGTAACTACAGCCTGGTGGGAGCCCACGATGTCAAGGTCCGCTTCTATCGGGGCGACCCAGACGATGACGGCGTGCAGATCGGCAGCGACCAGACCATCTCCCAACTGAATCCGATGGACAGCGCCACCGTCTCGGTGCAGTTCGACACCGCAGGCTATGGCGGCCAGAGTCTGGAGATCTACGCCGTCGTAGACCCCGAGGGCGAGATCGAGGAGATGCACGAGGACTACAACAAAGCGTATGCTATCCTCCCGGTCAAGGTACCAGGGGCTCCACCGCTAGGGCCGATTAGCCTGAAGATCTCGCCGGAGGACATCGTCTTCGATCCCGAGACGCCGGCCCTTGGCGAAACGGTCCACATCTCGGCCACGGTCGAGGCCCAGGGCGATACCTTCACCTTTGTCCCCGTGGAGTTCTGGGATGGCGACCCTCGCCGGGGTGGGCAGCTCATCGGCGGCGAGGTGATCCCCATGATCCCGGCCGGCGAGACAGCTACAGCCAGTATCACGTGGGACACCGCCGGCAAGTACGGGTCTCACGACATCTGGGTCGGCATTGACTACGACGCCGGAGAGGAGGACATCTCCACCGACAACTGGGCCTACAAGACACTCGACCTGCCGCCGTTCCGCCTGTACCTGCCGCTGCTGCGGAAGAGTGTTCAGTAGACGGGCCAATACCTATCAGGTTGGCGTTCGAACGAGACTTCAGTAGGGGCGGGGTTCAACCCCATACGCATCAAGCTAACGTTATGAGTAGACGAAAGCGCCGGTTGAGTAGGGCCTGAAACGCCAGTGAAGGGCCGTATCGAAACCCAGCGCTCTGGCGAGACCCGCTCCCTTGGTTTCGATACGCTGGTTTCGGCAAGCTCAACCCAAGCCGCTACGCTGCGAGCTACTCAACCGGCGGTCGCTGGCCTTAGCTTGATGCATATGGGGTGTTAGCCGGCCCCTACCCGCCTTGTTTTCCCAGTACAGCGAGAGAGGCAGGAGGTACTGACCTGCCTGTGCCGAAGGCCTGCCTGGTGGCAGACAGGCAGACAGGCGCGGCCCTATGATTCGGAAGATGATGCCCGATGGCACCGCCGGCAATCTCCACTTCTGGTGGGCCGATCCGGGCTCTCCGTCACAGGCGTGGACGTTGTAGACTTGACCGCTGACGAAGGACGAACGGCGAACGGCGAAAAATGGCTCGTCCTTCGTCGTTCGTCCTTCGTCGCCTTTCCCTTCCTGGCCCTAGCCGTCGGCAACACGGACACAGCCATCACCTGGCCGCTCCAGGACGTAGACAACGTCCACGCCTGGCTGGCCCTGGCCGGCTGGACCGTCGATGCCTTGCGGCTGTTCCTGGACATGCACGAGACCCTTCGGGCCGGCACTTCGGCTGGGCTCAGCACAGGCCTTGGCGCTTTCGCCAGCCATTTCTGGTATGCCGTAGAGAATTTCGGATTTAGCCTAAGAGTCAACGCTTGCCGCTGCAAGCCCGGCATCGCCAACGGTACGGCCAGCCGGTTCTCGGATTTCCGTCTGGGTAGTCAATTCGAAATCCGCAATTCGAAATCAGAAATCACGATCTGGTGCAACCCCAGTGCGTCTGCGATACCACCTTCTATCGCCTGAATCACGACCCAGAAGTGCTGACCCACCTGGATCACCTGTTCACTTGGCGCCACGAGTGGCAAACGACCTTGGAGCGGCTGGAGCAGGCCATCGGGCGCGATCCCATTGCAACAGCGTAATAAAGAAAGGAGAGGACTCCAAAATGAAACTCACGCAATCCATGGTGGGTCTGGCTGCACTGGCACCTGCCGCCTGGGCGATCCGCAAATTCCGTTCGGAACAAGTTACCAACACGCCGGCTGTGGCCACGCTGGTGAAGCTGATCGGCAAGCCCCTCTTCAAATGGGCCGCCGGTCGGACGCTGCTCGGTCGATATCTCGACCGGAATGCGCCCAACACAGGCCGGTTCACGCGCGACGACGTGGATCGTATCCTCGAACAAACCGGGCGCAACTACGACGAGCTGGCACCCACGGCCCACGTGGAGCGGCCCGGGCCGGCGGTGCAGTTGCACCGGATCGTCTCGCGCCTCTGGTTGCCGCTGACCATGAAGAACGCCGCGCCCTGAGCCAGGGCGAACGCAGAGCACAAGGCGGGCTCGTAGTGGCGACTTCAGTCGCTCCAGCCCCGCCGGGAACGACCGATGAGGCTTGAGAATTTAACCCGGTAATAGCGCGTTGCTTCTGAGCCGGCGCCCGCACGGGCATGAAGTGCCCGTGCTACGCAGCAGCGCCCGATGAATCGGGCTTTCGGCCTCTTTTAGGTATCTTCTCAATAATCCGTGGAACAGGGTTGCGCGCTAGGCAGGGACAGCATCGCCATGGAGTAGTACTTCTCTTTCACGAAGCGCACATTGTCGGTGCTGATGCTTATGTCCT
>JBHHYG010000471.1:0-2644 GCA_046757445.1 Acidobacteriota bacterium | reverse complement strand
GTCGGCGCTCGCAGTGCACCTTGTGAAAGCGTCCGAGATCTTGCGGATCGCCTCCGAGTGGTGCGGGCTGCCGTCAGGAATTCCTGCACTCCGGCAATCGTGAAGGAGACCAGTGACCACCTGGTCGACGACCTCACGAACTGTGGTGGTTCAGTGACTTGAGGCGAAAACCAGGATGGCGGTCGCCCCCTCAACATCATTTCGATAGATCTGTTCATGCCTTGGAGCCATCCGGATTTGGCCGGGCGCTGACGCTTCGGTTCAGTCTACGGCGTTCCATGAAATCTTGTGCCTCGGCCGTTGTCAACTGTCAGGCTCTAACAACGGGGCAAAGGCAAGGGAGCGCACGTCGTCAAGGCAACCCATCTGAGAGCAAAATTCTCAGAATTCGGCGGTAAGCAGTTAAGAGACTGCGGTCCGAAAACGTGATGAGGTAGCTGAGCCAATAGGTGGTTGACCAGCCGTCTCAAGAACTTTTTGGGAAGAGGAGGAGCGAAGGCTCAGGCGAACGACCTTGGGTAGCCCGGACACTCATGTCTCGCTTCCCCTACTTTCATCCTCTGCCAGTGGCCGCAGTACTTCGACAAGCTCAGCGACCACGCTAACCTCGCCTTCAGGCACATGTGCCAGGACGATGGGGTCAAACTCCGGGTTCTCGGGCTTGAGTCGGATCTCAGTATGGTGCCAGTGGCCAGTGGAATCGCCTACCTTGTCGCTCTCGTATCTCTTCACGGTGTAACTCGCGCCGGTTTCTGGATCGTGGATGTCGCGGTGTTGCACGAGCACAACACGGCCCTGCCGGGCCTGCTGGTTGCGTCGCGCTCGCTGAAACGGGACCGTCACGGTCTTCAGTCCCGCTGCCCGCTGCCGGCGATCAGGGAGGCGATCATTTTCTTCACGTTGCGCTCGAGAGCGGCCGGGGTCTTGAGGAAGTTGAGGTAGGTCAGAATCTCGCGCCGGCGCGAGGGTGTCAGGTGCTCCCAGGCCTGTTTCGCCTCCTCGCTGCTCTCGAGAACCTGGCGCAGCAGGGCGGGTACCGGCAGCTCCCGGGAGCTTCGATCCGGCCTTAATGTCACGCGGACGTGCTCTCCCACACCCACGCCAGCCGTGTCGCGCATCCAAATGTCGAGGTAGAGCCGGGGCGCTTCTGACCGCAAGCCAACAAGCGTCGAGCGGAACCAGCCCCCGGAGGCGAGACGGCCGATCGCCCTCAGCCGGGCGGCGTCCCTGACCACCCTCCTCCCCCGGGGCACGCGGCCGGATTGTTCCGGGTCTCCGGCCACTGCCAGCTTCACCAGCACGGCCACCTTGGCTCCACCGCCGAGCGTCTCCATCACACGCTTCGGAACGTCCACGTAGGGGTTGATCCCGGCAATCTTGATGGTGGCCGTGAAGCTCTCTTCCCAGGCCATGTGACTCTCCAATCCTCTGTCAGCCCCCGAGACAGGTTGCCGCCAACCACCAGACGGTCCCCGCCCAATAGACCACTGAGAGCGCACTCGATAGAAGGCGCAGACGACGTATTCGAAACTCAATGTCGGGTTCGTTTAGCCCTACTTTCTTGTAGACGGCCAAGGCATCCGAGGCGCACTTGAACGATGCCGGGAAGGCTACCCAACCCGGCAAGATGGCAAAGCCCACAAGCACCCAGCCCTTCGCCTTTCGAATCAAACTCGCCATGGCCGCGCTGGCGTCATCCGGCCCGGCATTGTGCCAGCCCGGTGGGAAGCAATCAGGACATTCTTCCACTCCCTCAGGTAGCTGGCGCGAACAAATTGCACACCTCATGAAAGTCCTTGGAGACCTTGGGTAGCCCGGACACTCATGTCTCGCTTCCCCTACTTTCATCCTCTGCCAGTGGCCGCAGTACTTCGACAAGCTCAGCGACCACGCTAACCTCGCCTTCAGGCACATGTGCCAGGACGATGGGGTCAAACTCCGGGTTCTCGGGCTTGAGTCGGATCTCAGTATGGTACCAGCCGCCAGTGGAATCGCCTGCCTTGTCGCTCTCGTATCTCTTGACGGTGTAACTCGCGCCGGTTTCCGGATCGTGGATGTCGCGGTGTTGCACCAGCACAACACGGCCCTGCCGACTCCCTTCGACTGGACTCCGAAAGAGGCACCATGCTCGGTCAGGAATGGGTGGCTCCATAGACCGGCCGAGGACCTTGACGACGAACATACCCGGCTGCAACCGGCGCCGCGTGTTGGGCTCGACCCACCCATCCGGCTCCACCCCCTGAACATCACCGAAGGCGCCGGCTGCCACCTTGAGTGTAAACAGCGGAACACAGCTGCGAAATCTCTCCTTCTCATCCGGTGTCACGCGCCGGAACGGCTGGCGCTCATCGGCGCTCAGCCCAGCCTCCCGAATTTGCTCGTACACTTCTCTCAAAAGGTGCTTGCCGACAGAACTCTTCGACCTCGGCCTCGTGGTAGACCTGCTGCGCGCCCAACTTCGCCTGCAGCTCGTAGAGCTGTTTCGCTTCGGCCCGCTCGCCGATGAGGGTCTGCTCGTAGTAGGGCTGAAACGCCGTGAGGATCTCCTCCGGTTCGTTGACGAAGTCCAGAACGAACGTGTCCTCCTTGCCCGGGTGCGTGCGGTTCAGGCGCGAGAGCGTCTGCACGGCCTGGATGCCCGCCA
>JBHHYG010000470.1:0-2655 GCA_046757445.1 Acidobacteriota bacterium | reverse complement strand
GGACGAGATCCGACAGACGGCGATTAGCGCCGGGGTTGATACTTGCTGGAGTCAGTGGGCGGTGCTCGGTGCGCCGGCATCGACCCGCAAGCGCGCGAACCGGTCCATCATTGATCCGGAGGCACTGGTGTTGCTCTCCCTTGGGATGCGGTCATACGAACGTCGTCTCGTTGACTTACTCGGTTGGTGGGCGCGCGTCGGATCGTCATATCTGAGCGTTCAGCGGATGATTGCTCTGGCGGACTCGTTCCCTGAGAAAGTACGCAAGCGGGTGGGTGAGTTCGCGTCACTCGCTTACGCTGCCGGGGACCGCAGATGGAGGCGTTTCGCGGGGGAGATCAATGGCCTGCCCAAAGTTCGAGAGAAGGGGCGCGACGAACCTCACCTCACCGCAAGGCCTGCGCTCCTATTGCGGTTGCGGGCCGGCTTCGGGTTGAGCATCAAGTCTGACTTGCTGGCGGTGCTTCTGGGCCTCTGCGGTGAACAGGCCACGGTACGCACGCTGTTGCAGGCCACACGCTATACAGAGCCTCCTTTCCGCGACGCTGCTCGCGACATGGTGCTCGCGAAGTTGATCCGGCAAACAAGCGAGCGCCCTGTTCGATACTTCGCCAACCCCGAGCCCTGGATGGGCGTGTTCCAAATCTATGGGATCAGCAATAGATCACCGGCATTCCATGACGAGGGAGAGGCGACTCAGGCACCAGCTTGGAGGTTCTGGGGCGACGTCTTCGCGTTGTTGTGTGCAACGATCTTCGGCATCGAACGATTGAAAGAAAAAGAAAGAGTGAGTCCTTACGTTGCTTCGTCGCGGCTACGTGATATCTACGAGACACATCGGGGCGCATTTGAGCGAAACCGAATTCCGACGCCAGACCCTACCGATTTTCCAGGCGAGCTCTATCTCGAAGCCTTTCGGACCACCATCTCGACCACAGCAGATTGGACCAGGCGTGTCCTGTAGTTAAGTTGTTGGCAGGTGCTGCCGCCGGCCAACAGCGGGCTCTTGGTCGGAGAATGACGTTGTCGGGGCCGCCACGGGACGGCAGCTGCCGTGTACGATCGTTCTAGTGATTCCGTAATTTCGGGCGCGACGGCCGCTTGACGTTGAGGCCTGTCGGAAGGAGGAATGAAATGCACCTACTCCTCTCCATCGCTCTGCTCGCTCTGCCGCAGCAAGCGACAGCCGAGCAGATGAGATCGGATTGTTCTTGCTCGCCCCGGATCGTCGTAGCTGGCTATGGCCAGGTGAGCGTCATGCCGGACCAGGCGACGATCAGCGTTGAAGTGGAGACTCGGTCGGAAAGCGCGGCAGAAGCGGCGGACCAGAACGCATTAAGGCTCAGCGCAGTGCTTGAGGCCTTGCAAGACGCCGGCATCCGGATCAGGAGATTGCAACCACCGGCTACGCAGTGCAGCCGGATTACAACAGCGAGCGCGAGCTGCGAGGCTACGTGGCCCGGAACTCGATCCGTGTCCGCATGAGCGAGCTCGACGGGGTCGGCGCCGTAATCGACGTTGCTCTCGATGCCGGTGCGAATCGAGTGGATGCGGTTCAGTTTAACGCTGCGAGCCTGGACGATGCGCGGCGAGAGGCGTTGGCGGGCGCGATCGAGCGAGCTCGTGGGGACGCCGAGATCATGGCCAGAGCTGCCGGAGGCACGCTGGGTGCCCTGATCGAAGTGACGACTGAATGGCCCGAGACTCGCTTTACGCGCCAGTACTTGGGGGCCTTCGCGGCTACTACGATCAGCCCCGCTGCGCAGACGGTCTCCGTCAACGTCCTCACGCGCTGGCACCTCGAGAGGCAACAATGACGCGGCAGCGGCACTATGCGTGAGGTGCTCACGGCCGCGGAAGAACGAGACCTTCTTGTAGAGGACCTCGTGGTCGGCGGCCTGGTCTTTCGCCGCGGTAAGTGGAAGGCGAGTCGACTGTGATGCTGCGGCAATCTCTGCGCTGATGGCTGAGGTGGATGGGGAAGTTCAGCGGATCCTGGCGGCTGCGGTTGCGCACCTGGTAGAGCTCCTCCTCGATGGCGCTGATTCTCTCGATGAGGGAGTCGCCAGCCTCGGTGATCTTGGCGTCCTTCGCCTTCTCCATACGGTCCTTGACCTGATCCTTGATGTCACGAATCAGGATCACCGCTTCGTTGGCGGCGCTGGTCTTGTCGTTGAGTCCGACGATACTGTTCTTTATTTCGAAATGGGGGCTATCCCCGACCCGACGCCCTTCTTAACGGGAACGCATGGCTGTTGCTAACGGCCGAACCGGCCCTTGCGAAATGTTCAAGTCCGGGGTGCAACGATAATGCGAAGTGCTGCTGTATGGATAATTGTTGTTCAGCAACTTGCGGCGGTGCAAACCCACCGGACCCCGTCTGTGAGGGAACCAGCTGCTGCTGCGGCAGTCAATGCGGATCTTGCGGTGGCCCACCGATTTAGTAATAAGCACTAGCGGGGGAACAGGGCTGCGGTCGCTGGGGATGTTTCGGGCCGGTGGCCGCAGCCCGGTCACTTGAAGGATACCGAGAGCGCATGACTGGGGTCCGAAGATCCTATCGGCTCCGCACTTGGCTGGTGCTGTTTGTAATCACTGGCTGGAGTTACCCCGTTTCGGTGGACAGTCTAGTGTTTGGATCTCAAGCAGCAGAGC